>DATJXK010000243.1:0-7272 GCA_035500235.1 Pseudomonadales bacterium
ATCCTTTTCATAGAAATCCGGATGCGCCATGAGGACGCTGTCCCAGGAGGTCTGGCCCGCGGCGATGTCCATGACCACTTTCATGTTCCGCTGGTGCGCCTGGTCCACGAGCCGGCGGAAATCGTTGGTGGTGCCGTAATCGGGATTGATGGCGTAGAAGTCGCGCACGGAGAAGGGACTGCCGTACGTGCCTTTTTTCATCGTCTGCCCGACGGGCTGGATCGGCATGAGCCAGAGGATGTCCACACCGAGGTCCTTCAATTCATCGAGCCGGGCGGTGATGGTGTTGAGGTCGCCGGCAGTAGAAAAGTCGCGGGGAAAGATTTCATACACGACCGAACTCTGGAGCCAGTCGGGCGACGGCCGCGTTTTGAGAGCGGGCGGATCTGCCGGGGCAGTTTGGGCGAGCAAGGCCATCAATGAGGCGAGGCAAAGGATCGTCAGGAGACGGCCCGGATTTTTGATAATCGTTTTCATAGGCCAGGGAGACTGATGGTACAAGTTGGCTATTGGGTTAATAGACCCAGTTTCTCGCTTAGCCCGGATTGGTCAAGGACATATATATGCGGTATGGAACCAACGGCGACCGCGAAATAACTTGCCAGAATGTCCCGTACCGATATTTTATCCTCTGCGATTTTGCCAGCGTAGCTCAGGGGTAGAGCAGAGGACTCATAAGCCTTTGGTCGTAGGTTCAATTCCTACCGCTGGCACCACTTCAAACGCGTATTCAACATAATGAAACTGCGAATTTGCCTCGCTGTCTTATTCACAATGGCGATTTATTCCCGTGCCCAGATGGCATCGCCCAACACGGACCTGAATGCGCGGGAAAAGGAAATTGTCGCTGCTTCGCAGATGAAAGCGCCGTTTAAAATCGTGCATGGCAGCAGGCTGGCGCAGACGCCGCCGATGGGCTGGAACAGTTACGACACGTATAGCGATTCCGTGACGGAGGATGAAACAGTAAGCAACGCGGAATGGATGCAGGCGCATCTGTTGCCGTTCGGCTGGGACACGGTGGTGATTGATTTTCGCTGGTACGATCCGCATCCGACAGGCGCGGATTTTTTGTTGAACAGCACGCGCACGGGCGCGGCGCTGGCGTGCGATGAATTTGGCCGGCTGGTGCCCGCGCCAGACCGGTTTCCTTCATCCACCAACGGCCTTGGGTTCAAGCCGCTGGCGGACAAGCTGCATGCGATGGGATTGAAGTTCGGCATCCATGTGATGCGCGGCATTCCGCGCCAAGCGGTCAAGGCGAACACGAAAATTTTTGGCAGTGAATTTTCCGCCGCCGATGCCGGCGATCCCAATGACAAATGCCCATGGTGCCCGGACATGTTTGGCGTACGGGACAACGCCGCCGGGCAGGCGTGGTATGACTCGTGCGTGAAACTTTGGGCGTCCTGGGGCGTGGATTATATCAAGGTGGACGATTTGTCCGAGCCGTACCATGCGCCGGAAATTGAAATGATTCATCGCGCGCTGGCGAAGGTGGACCGGCCGATCGTATTCAGCACATCGCCGGGGGCGACAAGCACCAGTCACGCGGGGCATATCGCGGCCAACGCCAATCTCTGGCGGATCTCGGGTGATTTCTGGGATCGCTGGCAGAAGCTCAACGCGCAGTTTGACCTGCTGGCGCAATGGCAGGGCGCGGGCGGCCCGGGTCATTGGCCGGATGCGGACATGATTCCGCTGGGTTATCTCGCTATTCGCTCAAAGATCGACGGTGACCCGCATTGGACGCATTTCACGCGCGACGAACAGCTCACGTTGATTTCGCTATGGTCGCTGGCGCCTTCGCCATTGATGTTGGGAATGAGCCTGCCGGACAATGATGATTGGACGACCGCGTTGCTGACGAATCCCGAAGTGATGGCGCTGGACCAGGATCCGCTAGGCAAGCCGGCACGGAGGATTTTTATCCCGGGATTTCCTGCTGAAGTGTGGGTTCGGGAATTGTCCGATGGCGCGCATGCAGTGGGTTTATTCAATCGCAATGGCCAGCCGATTAGCATCAACCTTGACTGGAAGGGAATTGGCCTTAAGCGCTCCCAGAAAGCCAGGGACCTCTGGTTGAGAAAAGATTTGGGTAAACAGAAGGCTTTTACCGGAGAGATTTTGCCACATGGCTGCGTGTTGTTGCGCGTAGCGGATTAAAGCGCCCGCAGAACTGATTCGCGCTATCGCGCGGCTTCGCAATCAGCGGCTTATTCATGCCTGGCATCACCCGGGGTGGCGCGCTCGCAGACTCGCACTTACCCCGGGCTAATATCCTGTGCCCTTTCAGGGCACTCAATTAGCGGCTGCGCCGCATTTTTGACCAGTTTACAAAACGAAAGTGTCCGACCGCTCAAAAAGATATTTAGTGACAATAGTCATAGGTGTTTCTAATAACAAGGGCAGGTGATATTAGCCGCCTGAGGCTTGAAAACTGCTCCCCTAGCCCTTATATATATTTGCAGGATGGAGCGGATAGACGAGGGCTTGCACTACCTAACATCAAGCGCAAGCCTGTTTTGTCGTCTTCTCCAAAGTCTCTGCTAAGCAAAGACTTCTGAATTTATAGATTGGATTATTATGAGCTCTACTCCGTTTAGCAACCTCTCCTATATGGAGCTGGTTTACAGTCAGTACCGGCGCGACCCGCAGTCGGTCTCGGCCGAATGGCAGCATTATTTTGCGGAAGCGACCAATGGCACGAAAAACGGCGAATCGCGCCTGGAGCCGTCGTTCACCCCGCGCAGTATTTTTAACCCGGCGACGCCGGCAGCCACTGGCGCGTTGAAACTGGATGCGCACACCGCGGGCATTCACGAGCGGCTCTATGAAATGATTCGCAACCACCGCGTGCGCGGCCACATGATTGCGTCCATCAACCCCTTGGGCGCTCCGCGCCCGAAGATGCCTGAGCTCGAGCTGGATTATTACGGCTTTTCCGAAAGCGAACTGGACATGCTCGTCAGCTCGGCGACGCTGCCCTACAACACACCCCTCTCCGTCCGGGAAATTTACAAACGGATGCGCAACACGTATTGCCGCTCGATCGGCGCGCAGTTCATGCACATCGGCGATGCCAACATCCGGCAATGGCTCCAGCATCGCATGGAGCTCACGCAGAATCGCCTGGAACTTTCGCGTGAGGAACAAATCCGCATCCTGACCCGCCTGACAGATGCAGTCATCTTTGAAGAATTTCTACGGAAAAAATTTCTTGGTGCGAAGACGTTTTCGCTCGAAGGTTCGGAAACCCTTTTGCCGCTGCTGGATTTGGCGGTGGAAAAGGCGGGCGAGCAGGACGTGCGCGATATTACCATCGCGATGGCGCACCGCGGGCGCTTGAATGTGCTGGCCCATATCGCGGGCAAGGATTTCAACCGCATTTTCCGCGAATTCGCCGATGCAGAACCGGAACGTTCCATCGGGCGCGGCGACGTCAAATATCACAAGGGCCATAGCGGTTATTGGACGACAGGTGATGGGCAGCAGAACATTCACATCTCGCTTTGCTTCAATCCCAGCCATTTGGAATACGTCAACCCGGTGGCCATGGGCCGCACGCGCGCGCGCCAGGACCGCCACGGCGACGATGTGCGCCGCCAGTGCCTGTGCCTGCTGATTCACGGCGATGCGGCGTTCGCGGGCGAAGGCATTGTCCAGGAAACGCTCAACTTAAGCGAACTGGCCGGTTACAACGTCGGCGGAACGTTACACGTGATTTTGAACAACCAAATCGGGTTTACCACGTCGCCGGAAGAATATCGTTCGACGGCGTATGCCACGGGCATTGCGCGCATGATGCAATCGCCGATTTTCCACGTGAACGGGGAAGACCCCGAAGCCGTGGCGCAGGTCGTGCGACTGGCGCTGGATTTCCGCCAGGAATTTCAGAAGGACGCATTCATTGACATGTTCGGCTATCGCCGGCATGGCCATAATGAAACCGATGAGCCGACGTTTACGCAGCCGGTGATGTACCGCGCCATCAGCCAGCGCAAGAGTGTCCGCGAGAGTTATTTCGAGCATCTCAAACAAATGAGCGGCGTAACCGCCGGCGAAGCCGAAAAAATCACGCACGAGCGGCACGAAAAATTGGAGCAGGAATTGGCTGCGGCCAACCAAAACGGCAGCAACGGCCATACAGAATTTAAAAAAGGCGGTATCTGGACGGGTTATACCGGCGGGGCGGAACCGCGTGAAGAAACGGAAACCGGCATTGCGCCGGAAAAGATTTCGCGCCTGCTCCGCAAACTGACGGAGATCCCGGCGGCCTTCCATTTGCACCCGAAGTTGCAGCAGACCTTTGAACGCCGCCTCGAAATGGCGGAGGGCAAATCGCCGCTCGACTGGGCGGCGGCGGAGGCGCTGGCGTTTGCGTCGCTGGCGGATGAGGGCGTCCGGATCCGTTTATCGGGCCAGGATTCCGAGCGCGGGACGTTCAGCCATCGCCACGCGGTTTTGCACGATTATGAAAACGGCGCGAAGTATTCACCGATTAAACATTTGTCCGATAAACAGGCGCCGGTAGAAATCGTGAACAGCCCGCTGTGTGAATCCGGCGTGCTGGGTTTTGAATACGGCTACAGCCTGGACTTTCCTGAAGCATTGATTTTGTGGGAGGCGCAATTCGGCGATTTCGTTAATGTGGCCCAGGTCATCCTGGACCAGTTCATCACGAGCGCGGAAGACAAGTGGCGCCGGCTTTCCGGCCTGGTCATGCTGTTGCCGCACGGTTTCGAAGGCATGGGGCCGGAGCATTCCAGCGCGCGCATCGAGCGTTTTCTCACGCTGGCCGCCGAGGACAATATCCAGATCGTTCAGCCGACCACGCCCGCGCAGCTCTTTCATTTGCTGCGCCGCCAATCGCTTCGCAAATGGCGCAAGCCGCTCATCGTTTTCACCCCCAAGAGCCTGTTGCGCCATCCGAAGGTGGTTTCGCCAAAGGACGATTTTGCCAAAGGCCATTTCCAGAAAATCCTGGTGGACGATTTGCCGCCGCAAAATGTGAAACGCGTTCTGCTTTGCACCGGCAAGATTTATTACGAACTGCTCGCGTATCGCGAAGAGCACAAGCGCAACGACACCGCCATCATCCGGCTCGAACAGCTTTATCCCCTGCGGGACGAGTTGCTGGAAAAGACTCTGGCGCCTTACGCCAACAATACACCGGTGCTGTGGGTGCAAGAAGAGCCGTTCAACATGGGCGCGTGGCGCTACCTGCACGAAAAATTTGGCAAACACCTTTTTGGCCGCCTTCCGTTCGCACCCATCAGCCGGCACGAGTCCGCCAGCCCGGCGACGGGTTCCTCCGGCGCGCATAAAATCGAGCAGAAACACCTGATTGAGCGCGCCTTCGGGGATGGTGAGCATCCCGTGGGAAAGGCAAAATAAATGCGGGCATTTTTCAATGGCCTCATTCTCGGCATTATTTTCGGCGTCGTGGCTTACTGGTTTCTCCAGAAAAAAGCCGCGGAACACCCGGAAGCCGAGCAACGCTACGAGCAGGCCGCTGCCCAAACCATGAGTAACGCCACTGTCACCGCGCATAGCATGTCCGACGCGCTTGCCGCCAAGCTGGCCACACTGGATTTGAACACCGACCAGATAAAGGCTGACATGTCCAAAACCGGCCAGGTCGTCCGCCGCAAGGCGCAGGACATCGGCGCGGCCGCTGTCGATGCGGCGTCCGACGCCCGGGCAATCGCGGAAATTAAAACCAAGTATGCGGAGGAGCCGTCGCTTTCCGTCTGGAAAATTTCCGTCAGTTGCAGCCAGGGCCACGTAAAACTTTCAGGAACCGTCAAATCGCCGGAGGACATTGGCAAAGCCATTGCCCTGGCGCTTGATGCCGACGGTGTCCGTGATGTAACCTCCACTATTCAAGTCCAACCCCAATGAATCCTATGCCTATCGAATTAACAATCCCCAGCGTCGGTGAATCCATCACTGAAGTCCAAATCGCCGAATGGCTCAAGGCCGAAGGCGACCTCGTAAAAAAAGACGAGAACGTCGCGGTGATTGATTCGGAAAAAACCACCTTTGAACTGCCCGCGCCCGAAGGCGGGCGGCTGAAGATTTTGCACCAGGCCGGCGACACGGTAAAGATCGGCGCCATTGTCGGGCACATTGAAACGAATGGCGAACCCGCCAAGGCTGACGCCGGGAAAAAGCCGAAAGAACCGGCGAGCCAGCCGGTACCGGCTCCCAAAAAGGAAGCGGCCAAGGCAGCGGAACCAAAGGCCGAAGCCAAAGTGGAAAAGCCCGCAGAAAAACCGGCCCAAAAGGCCGCCGCTCCGGCCGCTGCACCTGTGCCCGCGCCGAAATCACCTTACGCCGGCGGACGCGAGCAGGAAGTGGTGCCCATGACCATGTTGCGCAAGACCGCCGCCCGGCGTCTCGCCGAGGCAAAGCAGCAGATGGCCATGCTCACGACGTTCAACGAAGTGGATATGAGCGCGATCCAGGCCCTGCGCGCCGCGCACCAGGAAAGTTTTGAGAAACGCTACCAGGTCAAGCTGGGCTTCATGTCGTTTTTTGTGAAGGCGGTTATTGATGGACTGAAACAATTTCCACAGCTCAATGCCGAGATTCGCGATACCGATATCATTTATCATAACTATTTTGACATCGGCGTGGCCATCGCCAGCGAACGCGGGCTGGTGGTTCCGGTTTTGCGCAACGCGGAGCGCTTAAGTTTTGCGGAAATTGAAAAAGCCATCGGCGACTTTGGCCGGCGCTCGAAGGAAGGGAAATTGAAGCCCGACGAACTCGAAGGCGGCACGTTTACCATCACCAACGGCGGCGTGTTTGGCTCCCTGCTCTCCACACCCATCGTCAATCCGCCGCAAACCGGCATCCTGGGAATGCACTCGATCCAGGAACGGCCTGTCGCCGTAAACGGGCAAGTCGTGATTCGTCCCATGATGTACACGGCGCTGACGTATGATCATCGTATCGTGGACGGCCGCGAAGCCGTTCTCTTTTTGCGCCGCGTGAAGGAAGGGATTGAAAATCCCGCGCGGATGTTGATCGAAGTTTAAGGTTTTTAAACCCACAGAGGCCAGGTGAGTTTCGGCTCACCTGGCCTCTTTTATTTTATCGTTCATCAAGCGTTCCAATTTCTCGAGGCGCGCCTGTAAATCCAGGATCTCCGCATCCTTCTCAGCGAGCTTTTGATCCAGGCCCTGGATCGCCGCCAGCGCCACACCACCTTCATCCACCACGGAAATATGTTTGTCATCGCTTCCGTTCAGGCCGAACGCCGCG
>DATJXK010000244.1:0-2836 GCA_035500235.1 Pseudomonadales bacterium
GTCATGGGCGCCGTAGTACTGATTGGCGTGCTGGCCGATCAAATCTTGCAGCGGCGCACGAGGAAATAGGCAGCGTTAAGAATTGTATGTGTCAAAAAGGCTTCTGACCCGAAGCTGCCTGGAAAAATCTTCTTTGCTTAAAGGGCTGGCCGGTTTGACTTCGATCTTACGCGGCATGTCTTTCGTAACGTGAACAAAATTGTCGGAATATTTCGCGTCGGCCTCAGCCAATTCCAGCCATGTCCAAAGCGCCGGCTTCTCCGTTTTGATTTTCACTACAAAACCATCCCCTGATTCATCAACCGACACCTCAAAACCGGGATCGGATAATTTAATGTTCTTCGGCGTCGCCAGCAGCACCAGGTTTTCTGAAATGACTTCACCGTGCGCCTCCAGTTTCAACCAGGTCAAAATGCCGTTATCACCGTGCTTCTGGACCAGGTCCTGCAAGTTGAGCGTTTTGATCTTTTCACTTTTTCGCGGGGCGATTTTCAAATGCATGGAATCGCGCTCGAGCGATTTGCCATTCACATCGGTAACGTCCCAGCTCAATTTGGCGTGGATTGATTCCGCCAAATCGCTGGTCACAAAAATATCCGCGCTGCCGTTGGGAATGTTTTCCAGCGCTGAGATCAGGACCGGAGCGTAGAATTTCCGCGCCATGTAATGCAGCGCTTTCCAACGCCCGAAATAATCCACCGACGACCAGCTCATGCCCGGCCAGATGTCGTTGTACTGCCAAAAAACGCAGCCCATGGATTTAGGCATCGTTTGCCGCCAATATTCCGCGCCGATTTTAATGCCGTACCCTTGCAGGATTTGGCTCAACCACAGCGTCATGTCGAAATCTTTCGGCTGGTTGAAATAGCGATTGATCATGTCCAGGATCTGGGTGTTCCCATCCACGTCACCGGTACCGGAACGCTGGTGCCACTTCATGACCGGCGTTAAAACTGAGGCGCGATCTTCTTCGTTCGTGAACGAGCGAATCGTTTTGGGTTCAGGGAACGATTGATAACCGAATTCGCTCATGAAACCGGTTAACGTCCGGTACGCGTCGAACGTTTTTGGCCCGTGCCAGACTTCCCAATAATGCGTATCACCGCAATCCGGGCTGCCGGAAACGTAGTTGGCCTGGGGCGCAAGTTCCGTGACCTGCTGAGCAATCAAATCCTTGAACAATTTATCATAATCCGCCCGGCCCATGCTGTGATCAGACCACTCATCTTTGGTCATCAGGCTGATTTCATTG
Organism: Pseudomonadales bacterium; assembly: GCA_035500235.1. Lineage (GTDB taxonomy): Bacteria > Verrucomicrobiota > Verrucomicrobiia > Limisphaerales > UBA11358 > UBA11358. The sequence goes on from DATJXK010000244.1 coordinate 1,253, forward strand.
TTACCGCACCACACGGCAATACAGGCATGATGGCGCATCCGGCGCAGGTTGTCCCGCGCTTCATGTCGCACATTATTCATGAATTCATCGTCGAACGCCGGATAGGCCGAGCAGGCAAATTTAAAATCGAGCCAGACACAAATGCCTGCCTCATCGCACGCATCAAACAGCGCATCGTCCTCGTAAAAACCCCCACCCCAAAACCGCATTGAGTTCATGTTCACCGCCGCGGCGTCTTTCACGTAGCGGCGCAGAATTTCCGGCGTCACCCGGTTATTGAACGAATCACAGGGAATCCAATTGCCGCCTTTGGCAAAATACGGAACGCCGTTGGCTTCGAAATGAAGCGGGCTGCCGTTCGCCGGCAGGATCATTTTCAACTCACGCAGGCCGATTCGCCTGCTTGTGCTGTCAATCGGGTTGCCACTTGCATCCAGCAAATCAACGTGTACCGTATAAAGCGGCTGCTCGCCCATACCCGCAGGCCACCAAATTTTAGGATCCTTGATTGTCAATTGGCCGCGCCCGGTCCCATCGGAAATGGGTATCGTCATCGTCCCAATCTGCTTATCGTTGTAAGATACCGTCACGGCAGCCTGGAATGCCTTGGCTGGTTTACCAACGATTTCCGCTTCCACCGCCACATCCAGCGTCACTGCTTTGCCCGCATGGTTTTGCAAAATGAGAACGTCGGCAATGCGTCCCTGGTTAAAAGTTTCCAGGCTGATATTCTTCCAAATGCCGCAACTCGGCAGGACCGGACCCCAATCCCAGCCGAAGCTGCAAGGCTCTTTGCGAACCCAGGCGCGCCCTTTTGGTTCGTGCGAACCAATCCATTCATAAAGCGGACGCTGGCTGTCGCGCTTTTCCATGACCGGATAGGGCGAATCGAACTGGATTTGGATTTCGTTGTTGCCGTTTTTCAAGACCGGTTTGACGTCAAATTCCCAAAGCCGAAACATGTTGTCCGTCTTGCCGATCTGTTGTCCGTTAATCGTGATGGTAGTGAGGGTATCCAGGCCCTCGCATCGCAATAGCACCCGGTCGTTTTTCAAAACATCGTCGGAGACCGTAAACGTGCGCTTGTAAATCCAATTGCTTTTGCCCACCCATTGCACCGCCTCTTCATTTTCGCGATAGAACGGATCGGGAATTTTTCCCGCGGCCATCAAATCCGTATGAGCACATCCCGGAACGGTGGCTTCGAGCCATTCCGGCTTATCAGCTTCCGACACACTCCAGACACCGTTCAGGCTCAGGCGCCGCGGCGTGGGTGGCGAAGCGGCCTTGCAAACGGAAACCAAAGGTTCCCATGCGCAAATCGCGCCTACCGCCATGGTGGTTGTGATCAGGAATTCGCGCTTGCTGATTCTGTTTTCCATAAAGTCACATTTATTGAAGGACAAATTTGTTTGATGAAACGGGTGACGCCTGCATCTTGGCCGCTGCCGGGGAAAAAGTAAACAGCGTCATCGTGCCCGGCGGGAATGAATAAGTGAAATGCGCCGACGCGTTGGGCAACGTTGTCTGCGCGATATCCTGGAGCGAAGCCGCCGCGTTTGCATGCATCGCTTCATACTGCGC
>DATJXK010000245.1:0-4475 GCA_035500235.1 Pseudomonadales bacterium
TGGCCGATTGGTCGCTCAAATTTTTCCAGGACGCGTATTCGGCGCGAATCGCACTGCAACGCATCGTCGAAAAATATCCGGATACCGACCTCGCGCTGGCGGCCAAACAACGCATCGCACACCTGGAAGGTTCGGAGAAAAACCTGCTGTCGGCGCGTGACCGTCAGCCGATCATTGTGCGGGAAGGGGTCAAAAATGTGGGGCTGCTCGATTCTTCAGCGCACCTGGCGCCCGTGGAAACTCCGCCGGAACAACTCGCCGCCGGATACGTGGAGCAATTAAAAGCGCACCCGGACGACACCGACGCGCGCGAAAAGCTGGCCATCCTGTATGCGAGACATTTCCGGCGGCTCGATTTGGCCACCATGGAACTGTCGCAATTGATTAACGAACCAAAACACCCGCAGAAGCGGACGGCGCACTGGCTGAATCTGCTGGCGGATTTGCAAGTGCATGGCGGTGCAGATTATGAAACCGCCAAAGCGACGTTGGAACAAATTATCGAGCGCTTTCCGGATTACGCCGTCGCGGACGTGGCACGGTCACGACTGGCCCGTTTGAAGCTGGAATTTAAAGCGCTGGAAAAAACGCCGGAGAAAACCCTGGGCGAATACGAACAGAATATCGGTTTAAAAAGCAGCCAGTATTACGGCAAAGGCTATTGATGCGACAATTGCAGTAAAATGAGCTTGTCCAATTCGCGGGCTTTTTCCTGGTCACCGCCCATCGTCGTACGGGCCTGGATGGTAATTTGGGTGATTTGAGGATCCACTGATTCTACGCGAATATAAACATTGTCCTTGTCGATTTTGGCTTGGACCGAGCGAATCTCATTGGTCGTGTCGTGGGGAATATACTCAGTCACCACGACGCCGTTGTTATTGATGACGGCGATCGCCGCAGCATAAACCACATCCACGGGGCGTTCATATCGGCTCACGACCTTGTCGGGTAGATGAAAACCGGAGGTACGGGTGTCAGTCACGGTACTTACGCAACCGACGGTGAAAAGGACAATTCCGAGTGCGGTGAAAAATACCGCGAAAATTTTCATTTTCATGTCGGAGGAAAGACAAACAAAAATGGTTCCCAGTAGCAAGCGTCATTTATGTCTCCCCTGCATTTAACGATTGCAGTAGTCACTAACTCCCTCAACCATCAACTACCGTTTTGGCACTTATTTCACTTAAACCCGCACAATTTCAATACTGACTTTTTGCCCAAAAAAGCCATAATGCCCGTTCCATGAAAATTTTGCTTACTACGACATCGTTTCAGGATACGCCCGGCGAACATCATGATATGCTTGCGAAAACGGGTTGGGAAATCATCAAAGCCCGCGGCCCGCTCAACGAAGCCGATACCCTGGCGCTGGTCGGCGATGTGGATGGTTATATCTGTGGCGACGACGCCATCACCCGCAAAGTCCTGGAAAAAGCCCGACCCAAGCTTAAGGTCCTGAGCAAGTACGGCATTGGGGTGGACAAAATTGACGTCAAATCCGCCACCGAATTCGGCATCCCCGTCCTCTTTACCCCCGGCGTCAACCACACGACCGTGGCAGAGCACAATTTCCTGCTCTTGCTCGCACTAGAGAAAAATTTCCTGTTCCATACGGATTCCACCCGTAGCGGCGGCTGGAAGCGCAAAACCGGCCACGAACTGCTCGAAAAAACCATCGGCATTATCGGCATGGGGCGCATTGGTAAAGAAGTCGCCATCCGCGCCAAAGCTTTTGGCATGAGAATCGTGGGCTACGACGTTTACTGGGACGAGAAATTTGCCGCCGATCACAGCGTCAAGCGCGCCAATACCCTCGATGAAATTTTCAAAGAATCTGACTACATCTCGCTACACACGAACCTGACGCCCGAGACGAAAGACATGATTAGCGCCAAGAACATCGCCAAGATGAAGAAAGGTGTTTTGATTTTGAACTGCGCCCGCGGCGAAGTCGTAAATACCAACGACCTGGTGGCTGCCCTGAAATCCGGCCAGGTGGGCGGTTACGGCACGGACGTTCTCGACCAGGAACCGCCCCCGGCAGACCATCCGCTGTTGCAATTGCCCAACGTCGTTTGCACACCGCACGTTGCTTCGCGCACGTATGAAAGCGTCGTTCGCCAGGCCACGACCAGCGTGAAAAATCTCATCCTTGCCATGAACGGCGAGCCGCCGATTGCCCAGGTGAATAAAGACGTGCCCGTTAAGAAGGTGGTTTGATTTTTTGAATAATTAATTTTATGCCCGAAACAACCTATTACATCGTCCCCCAGGAAAAACACGATAACCTCGTTAAAAAAGCCTATTTGTTCCGCGGCTACAACGCGGACGAAGCCGCTGCCGGCGCGCGCTTTTGCTCCGCCGCCGCCTATTATGGCATCCGCACGCACAACGCTATCAAGGCGCTTCATCTGGACGAACTCTTCGGCAGCAAAGTGGGCCGCTGGACGCCCGGCGCGAAAATCGAGAAGCTTCCGTCCCGTTTCGCCGCCTCGGAAATCTGGAACGGCCATAACAAACTCGGCCAGGCCGTGGCTTATGAAGCGATGGATACCTGCATGAAGCTCGCGGACAAATACGGCGTCGGCATGGTGAGCGTGGACAACGCCACCCATTATCTTTGGGGCGGCGGCTACGTCATGGACGTCGCGCTCAAGGGCTACATCGCTTACACCAATTGCACCTCCGCCACCTCGGAAGTGGTTCCGTTCGGCGGCAAAATGCCTACCATGGGCACCAATCCCCATTCCTGGGGATTCCCCACGCAGGACGCCATCGGTTTTCCCATTGTCATTGATTGGGCCACCTCCACCGTGGCCATGGGCCGCGTGCAGCAATTCAAGCGCGAAGGCAAACCACTCGGAGCCGGCTGGGCCGTGGATGCTGAAGGAAACTCCACAACGGATCCGGCCAAAGCGGTCGCACTCATGCCTTTTGGCCAGCACAAAGGTTACGGCCTGGGCCTGATTGATGAACTTTACGCCGCATACATCGGCGGCGGCCTGCCCCAAGTCCGCGGCACCAGCCTCGGCGATGCCCAGGAAAAACGCGGCTCCACGTTTTATTTTCAGGTCATCCATCCCGATGCCGTCAAAGGAAACGATTTCGCCCGTGGCCGTGACCAAAAGCAGAACGTCAAAGCCATCATCGGGGACATTTTGGGCCATGGTAATGAAAAGTGCATGCTACCCGGCCAGCCCGAAGCTAATTGGGGCGGCCTTTCCAAAAAGTACGGCGGATTGCTCTTCACCGCAGCGGAAATCGGCGAACTGAATCACATGGCCAAAGAATGCGGTGAGACTGAGTGGAATTTGGCTGACCTGAAATCGGCGCAAGTTTAAAGCGATTTTAAAATCAAAGGCTTGGCAGTTCGTGACGCGTTTTGTTTAATGGGCGCGTCTTTGATGAGAAGATTTCCCGCCATTGCGCTGCTGGTTTTTTTGGCCGCGGCATGGCCATTCATTTCCCGTGCGCAGGACCAGTCGGGCTTTTTTGAAGAACCGCTCAATAGCATTCTGACCAACGTCCCGCCGAGCACCTTCGGCTATGACTTCGAGAGCGGCACAAGGTATTTCACCTATATCCTCATCCGGCACGGAGACACTTCCCTGATAGCGGACAAAGTGGCGCTGAATATGGGCACCGGCCAGGCCACCGCCGACGGCAATGTGCGCATCGAAAGGGCCGGCGAAACGTGGGTCGGCAGCCACATCGTCTACAATATGAAGACGGGCACTGTGCAAAGCGGCCCGTTTCGCATTGGCCGGCCGCCGGTTTTTGCCCAAGGCGAACTTGAATCGGCCAACATTCCCAAGACCAACCGGAATTACACGGCACAAAATGGTTTCTTCACCACGGACGACATACAAAAACCGGCTTTCTACGTCAGCGCAAGCCGGATGAATGTCGTCCCCGGCGAATACGTCGAAGCATGGAACGCCATCGTCTACGTCAAAGGCGTGCCGGTGTTTTATTATCCCTATTATCGCCGGAATTTAAAGCTGCACGCCAACACCTTTACGGCGACACCTGGCCTGGAGAGCACTTACGGCCCCTTTGTGCTCGGCGTTTATTCCTTCTGGGTGAACGATAACCTGGACGGGAAAATGCACATAGACTACCGCCAAAAGCGCGGGCCGGGCGTGGGCCCGGACTTGAACTTGCATTTGAACCGCTGGGGTGATGCGCAGATCAAGTACTATTACACGCACGACCGCGACCCCAACCAGAGCATCAACGACAACACTAACCTTCAACGGATCGGCAACATCCCCGAAAACCGCCAGCGCTTTTACTTTGGCTGGCAGGCCACGCCGACCACCAACCTGAATGCCAAGGCGCTGGTCAATTACCAGAGTGACCAGCTCGTCCTGCACGATTTTTTTCAGAGCGATTATACTGAGAATCCCCAGCCCAACACTTTTGTTGAACTAAATAAATATTGGAACAACTGGAGCGTAGACGCCCTGACC
>DATJXK010000246.1:0-15123 GCA_035500235.1 Pseudomonadales bacterium
CTCCTTTGGTATAGGCTGCCTGAAAATCGCCCTGCAACATCACTTGCGCGGCAAGTTCCTTGACCGAATGCTCTTTGCCCTGGCGAAGCACTTTCAGGATTCGAACGCCGGCCTTTCCGTAATTCTGGTGGGTTAATTTCATTGCCCGTAGGAAGTACTTAGAACAATCCATTCATAACTGCTAGAAAAAACCGCAAACCGGTATGCGAAGGCTCATCAGAAATGGCCCGGTTGGCGTTGCAGAAATTTCCCATGGCCGGTTTGGCCAACAAATTTCCCATCGCGCACCATAACTTGCCCCCGCACCGTAACGATGCTGGGCCGGCCTTCAATCTTCCAGCCTTCAAACACGTTATAGTCCACATTTGTGTACTGCGATTTGGCGGAAATCTTCCCCCGATAATCGGGATCGAAGAGCACGAGGTCGGCATCGGCACCCGGTTGAATCGTTCCTTTGCGCGGGAACAGGTCAAATATCTTCGCCGCCCGGGTGCTGGCGCAGTTCACCAACGTATGCAAATCAATCTTCCCAGCTTTGACGCCGTAGGTGTAAAGCACGTTGATACGGTCCTGGAGCGACGGAATCCCATTGGGGATTTTGGTGAAATCATTTTTTCCCATGACTTTTTGGGTTTTAAAATCAAACGGACAATGGTCGGTGGCCACGGTTTGAATCAAGCCGGAACGCAGGCCGTTCCATAAAACGCGCTGGTTGCTTTTGTCGCGGAGCGGCGGCGACATAATATATTTGGCTCCTTCAAACTTTGGTTTTTCCGCATAGGTTTTATCCAGCGTGAGATATTGGACCAGCGTTTCGATGTCGACGCGCACGCCGCGTTGTCGCGCGGCAATGGCCCGGCTGAGCGCCTCCTGGCAACTCAGGTGCACGATGTAAATGGCCGCCCCGGTCAGCTCGGCAAAGGTCATCAAATGGTGAACGCCTTCCGCTTCAACGATTGGCGGCCTGCTCTCGTAATGCTGTGCGGGATCGGTTTTACCGGCGGCGAGCAATTCATTTTGCAATTTCGCGATGAGCGTTTCATTTTCGCAATGCGCGGTGACAATCACGCCAAGTTCCTTTGCGAGTTTGAGCGTGCGATAAAGTTCGGAGTCGTCCAGGCCGAAGCCTTTATAGGCGAGATAAATTTTAAATGAACTGATGCCGCGCTTAACGATTTGACGTAATTGTTTTTCCGTTCGTTCGTCAAATTTCGTGACGCCCAGGTGAAAGGAAAAGTCGCAGGCGGATTTGCCCACGGCGTTGCGCATCCAAAATTCAAAGCCTTCGAGCGTGTCGTCTGACCGCGGCGGCGCGCACATTTCTATGAGCGTGGTTGTGCCGCCAGCCAGCGCGGCCCGGCTGGCGCTTTCATAATTGTCCCTCGCATACGTGCCCATGAAGGACAAATGAATGTGGACATGCGGGTCGATGAACCCGGGAAAGACAAATTTCCCACTGGCATCGATGACCTCCGCGCCTTCCGGGGGCCTGATTCCCCGGTCGATGCGGGTGATCGTTTCATCCATGCAAAGGATGTCCGCCACATACCGCTCGCTGGCCGTGACGATCTCTCCATTTTTAATCAACAGGCTCATTTTTATTCCTCGGGTCACATTTCGATGCAGTCCGTTGAAGATTTATACTGACTTTTCAAGGGATGCCACAATAATTTTACAGGCGAAGGAAGAAGCGAACTTGCAGGCTGGAATGGAACTCAACGCCTATGGCGAATCGTTAATGCGCAACGTCCAACATAAACTTTCTGTCGCGCGCGGGGAACAACCAGTGGAACAACTGTTCAAAAACGCGCGCGTCGTCAATGTTTTCAGCGGCGAAATCCACAAAACTCATGTCGCGGTCGAAGATGGCCGGGTGATCGGTTTCGGCGACTACGCGGCGATAAAGACCATCGACCTCAAAGGCGCTTACCTGGCGCCCGGTTTAATCGACGGGCATTTTCACATCGAAAGTTCCATGCTCACCGCGCCGGAGTTCGCCCGCGCGGTCGTGCCGCATGGCACCAGCGCGGTGGTTATCGATCCGCACGAATATGCCAACGTCCTCGGGCTGGATGGCATCCGCTATGTCCTCGATTCCACAAAAAATCTGGCCGTCGATTTTTTTATCATGCTGCCCAGCTGCGTTCCGGCCACCCATCTGGAAACGGCCGGGGCAAAGATAACCGCCGATGATTTGAAACTGATGATCCACGATGAACGCATCGCCGGCGTGGCGGAACTGATGAATTTTCCCGGTGTCTTTCTCGGCGTGAAAGATGAACTGGCCAAAATAGACGCGGGCAAAGGCAAGGCGATTGATGGGCATGCACCCGGTTTGCGCGGGAAAAATCTTAATGCCTATGCGCTGGCTGGAGTCCGCTCTGACCATGAATCGGTTTCTGTCGAAGAGGCACGGGAAAAATTGCGGCTGGGAATGCACATTTTGTTGCGTGAGGGCAGCACAGAAAGGAACCTTGAAGATTTGCTGCCGCTCGTCAACCCCCACAACGCACAAAACTGCTCTTTCGCCACCGATGATAAACTGGCAGGCGACCTGGTAAATGAAGGCCATATTGACCACGCCGTGCGAAAGGCCATCCAGGGCGGCGTGCCGCCAATCGCCGCGCTGCAAATCGCCACCATCAACACCGCGCGACATTATAGCCTGCAAAACCTGGGGGCGATTGCGCCGCGATATTGGGCGGATTTTATCGTTTTCGACAGCTTGAAAAAATTCCGGGTCCGCCAGGTTTACAAAAAAGGCACGCTCGTCGCGGAAGATGGAAAATTCCTTGGCCGGTTGCCCGCTAAAATCAGCCTGCCGCGCAGCACAATGAACCTGCGTTATTCACCCAAAGATTTGATTGTAAAGTCATCCAGCGCGAAAAAAATTCGCGTGATTCAAATCATCCCCGACCAGATTGTTACCAGGGAAGTTATCGTTGCCCCGAAAATTCAGGATGGCCAGGTCGTCCCTGATACCGGCCGCGACATTTTGAAAACGGTTGTCGTTGAGCGCCACCGGGCCACCGGCAATGTCGGCGTTGGTTTCGTGGGCGGACTCAAGCTGAAACGTGGCGCCATTGGTTCTACCGTGGCGCATGATGCGCACAACGTTGTCGTGGCTGGCACGAACGACCAGGACATCCTTTTTGCCATCAAGGAGTTGGAGCGATTGCAGGGGGGACAAGTCGTGATTGACAACGGCCAGGTAAAGGCGGAATTGCCCCTGCCGATTGCCGGACTGGCTTCCGACCAGCCGCTGGCGAAAGTCATCCGGATGATCGAAGATTTGAACTCGGCCGCCCATTCGTTGGGGTGCGACCTGGCGGCGCCGTTTATGGCCCTGTCGTTCCTGAGCCTCTCGCCGATACCTGCGTTGAAGCTGACCGACCAGGGACTCATCGACGCTACGCACCTTAAAAAAATCAGTTTGTTCGTTTAACCCCATGAGCGTTGCCCTTTCCCAATTGAACACGCTGGACCGCGAGGAATTCACGCGCATAGCCGGCCCGGTATTTGAACATTCGCCCTGGATTGCTGGGGCAGCCTGGTCGAAGAAGCCTTTCGCCAGCATCGGGGATTTACATTCCGCCATGTGCAAAATCGTTCGGGATGCGGACGACGAAAAGCAACTCGCCCTGATCCGCGCGCACCCTGACCTAGTCGGGCGCGCGGCGCTCGCCGGCACATTAACCCGCGAGTCTGCCAGTGAACAGGCGGGCGCAGGGCTGAATCAGCTTTCTCCCGGGGAAATCGCCCTGTTCCAAAAGCAAAATGAGGCATACCGGGCTAAATTTGATTTCCCTTTTGTGATCTGCGCACGAATGAACAAGAAAGAGGCCATCCTGGAGGGCTTTGAAAAACGCCTGCCATGCACGAGTGACCAGGAGGTGCAAAATGCGCTTGAAGAAATTTTCAAAATCGCCGAATTTCGCCTGCGTGATTTGATTTCCGGTTAACATTATGCCTGCCAAATTAAGCACTCACGTCCTGGACACGGCGCACGGATGCCCCGCCGCCGGCATGAAAATCGAATTATGGTCAATCGATGGCGAAACGCGCACGCTGGTGACTACCGCCAAAGCGAATGCCGATGGACGGACGGAAGCGCCGCTGCTCGCCGACGACGAAATGAAGACCGGCCAATATGAAATCATTTTCTTTGTCGGTGATTATTTCGCGGCCAAAACTTCCGCCCTCCCAAAAGTCCGGTTTCTCGACCGGGTACCCGTAAGATTTGCGATCGCCGACGCCGGCGCGAGCTATCATGTTCCCCTGTTGTGCTCGCCCTGGGCCTATTCAACGTACCGCGGCAGTTGAAATGAGTCCTTCCCAAAAAATCATGCAGCGCATCGAAGCGCTGGCAAAAATTTCGGACGAGCCCGGGAAAATCACCCGCACCTTTGCGTCGCCAGCCATGCGCCGGGCAAACAAACTGGTGGCCCGATGGATGCGCGAAGCGGGCATGAAACCCCGAACGGACGCCATAGGGAATCTCATCGGCCATTATGAAGGGGACAAAGCAAATGCCCAGCTCCTGTTGCTCGGCTCCCATCTCGATACGGTCCGGAATGCCGGAAAATTTGATGGGCCGCTGGGAGTCTTATTGGCCATTGCCTGCGTCGAGCAATTGTACCGCCGGAAAATCCGTCTGCCCTTTGCCATTGAAGTGCCCGGCTTCGCCGATGAGGAAGGTGTGCGTTATCAAACGACCTATCTTGGCAGCCGGACACTGGCCGGTTGTTTCGATAAAAAGGATTTGCAACGCAGGGACGTTAACGGGATAACGATGGCCGGGGCGATTAAACGGTTCGGAGGCAACCCGGCCAAATTAAGGACCGCGCGTTTAAATCCAAAACAACTGGTCGCCTACGTGGAAGCACATATTGAACAAGGCCCGGTGCTGGAGAGAGAGAACCTCGCGCTGGGAATCGTCAGCGCCATTGCGGGGCAAACGCGCGCCTCGATCAAATTTATTGGCCGCGCCGGTCATGCCGGAACTACTCCTATGAAGCAGCGGAAAGACGCGCTCTGTGCGGCGGCCCAATTTATCATTGCGGTGGAAAATTTGGCGAAGCGGACGAAAGGTCTTGTCGCCACGGTCGGCCAAATCGCCGCACTGCCCGGGGCCGGCAACGTCATTCCCGGGGAGGCCGGTATCAGCCTGGATCTCCGCCACGAAAAAGATGCAGTCCGCCGGTCTGCGCAAATAAAGCTGAAAAACCTTGCCACCCAAATAGCGCGACAACGCCGGTTGCGATGCGAATATAAAATCGTCCAGGAAAACAACGCCGTGAATTGTTCCCGGGACCTGTCTCGTCTGCTCGCCCAATCAGTAAAACGGCGGCAAAAGCGCTTCATCTCCCTGGCGAGCGGCGCCGGTCACGATGCGGCAGTCATGGCCGGCATTACTCCCTCCACCATGCTGTTTATCCGCTGTAAAAACGGCATCAGTCATCATCCCGACGAATCGGTGAAAGCTCAGGATGTGCAAATCGCTTTCGATGTCTTAGGCGATTTTCTCCTGTCATTGGCCGGTAAATACGGCGGTATCCGGTAAAAAAGAATGGCAACCATCTTCATCAATCTGGTAAAACCTGTTTTATGAATGAATTGTTTGGATTCACCCGAACCGCAGCCAAATCCCGTTATGCGCTGCTCACCCCGGACAGTTTTGTTCTCAGCCATCTCCCCGGATGGAAAAATGCCGCCGTCATCGTGAATATTTCTCCTGAGATGGGAGCACAATTTTCGCAATACCAGGTTACGCTGGGGCCAAACAGCCGCGGTGACGGCAACACGCATTCCTTCGAACATTTTATTTACGTCATTGCCGGCAAATGTTCCGGCCGAATCGGAGGAAAGAAAATGAATCTGCTGGCCGGCAGCTATCTTTTCATTCCGCCTGCCACTGATTTTCACTTCAGTAAGGCAGCCACCGGAACGCAATTGTTAATTTTTCAAAAAAAATATGAACCTCTCGCCGGCGCCAAAAAGCCGGAGCTTATTGCCGGTCACAAAAAAAATGTTTCGGGCCGCCCGTTTCTGGGCAATAAAGACGCGCGCCTGCAGGTGCTGCTGCCGGATGAACCGGCCTTTGACCTGGCGGTAAATATTTTCACGTACCAGCCGGGCGCGACGCTGCCATTCGTGGAAACCCACATCATGGAACATGGTTTGTTAATGTTGGCAGGACAAGGGATTTACCGCCTCGACCATGACTGGCATCCCGTGAAAGCCGGAGACGTAATTTGGATGGCTCCTTATTGCCCCCAATGGTTCGTGGCCATGGGCAAAAGCCCAGCCAGCTACATTTATTATAAAGACGTTAATCGTGCGCCACACCACGGGAGAGATGCGAGTTAACCTTACCCAGCTCCAGCGGGAGATCGATGAGCTGGCGCTCATTTCGGAAAACCCGCCGCCGGCCGTCACCCGGGTTCTCTTCTCCGAAGCGGATTTGCGGGGGCGCCGGTTCGTAAAAAAACTTTGCCGTGATGCCGGATTAAAGCTGCGCGAAGATGCCGTGGGCAATCTTTTTGCGCGCTGGGAAGGGTCCGATAAAAATTTGCCACCGGTCGCCACCGGCTCGCATATTGATGCCATCCCCAATGCCGGAAAATACGATGGAGTGGTTGGCGTCCTCGGCGGCCTCGAAGCCATTCGGACACTGCAGCGTTCGGGTTTTCAACCCAGGCGTCCCATCGAACTCATCATTTTCACTTCGGAAGAGCCGACACGCTTCGGCATCGGATGCGTTGGCAGCCGGTTGCTTGGAGGAGTTTTATCCCCAAAAAAAGCGGCGGCACTTCGCAGTGAAAATGGCAAAAAATTCAGCCAATGGCTGAAACAAGCCGGCTGCCAGGGAAAATTGGATTCTGTAAGGCTGTCCAAAAATTTCTATTCCGCTTTCATTGAGCTGCACATTGAACAGGGACCTATCCTGGAAAAGGAAAAACTTTCCATCGGCATTGTAAAAAAAATCGCCGCCCCCAGCACATTGCGAATGCAATTGACCGGGGCCGGCGGCCATGCCGGGGCTACTCTCATGCCCGGCCGTCGTGATGCCCTGCTTGCGGGGGCCGAAATTGCGCTGGCGGTGGAAAACGCCGTGCTCTCGACCGGCAGCCGCGATACCGTCGGGACGACTGGTGTTTTTAAAATCGAACCGGGCGCCGTGAATAGCATTCCCTATCGTGTTCATTTGGAAATTGATTTGCGTGATACGAATGCATCGACACGTAATGCCGCACTGGCAGAAATTGAAAAAGCCGCCCGCGCCATCTGCGCGCGGCGAAGAATCAAACTTCGTTTCGAACAATTGAATGTTGACCCGCCGGCGATCTGTGATCCTGCCCTGTTAGACATGATTTCCCGCGCCTGCCGCCAGTTAAAAATTTCGAGCAAAAAATTAATCAGCCGCGCCTATCATGACTCTCTCTTTATGGCTCGGCTTTGCCCGGTAACGATGATTTTTATCCCGTGCCGGGGCGGCATCAGCCATCGGCCTGATGAATATTCGTCTCCCTCCCAAATCGAAAAAGGAGTGCGGGTTTTGGCCCAAACCCTGGCCATGGCTTCGCAATCGTAACCCGGGGGAATGGAAAAACTGGCCCGGCAAAACCCTTTTTAAATCACTTCAAAATCGTTTTTAACGCGCCCACGACCAGGTCTACGTTTTCTTTTTTGGAAGTCTCGCCCATCAGGCCAATGCGCCAAATTTTGCCCTTAAGCGGTCCCAGGCCCGCGCCGATTTCGATGTTATAATCCGCCAGCAAACGTTTGCGAACGGCGGCTTCATCCACACCCGCCGGAACACCAACGGCATTCAATTGCCACAACTGGTGGCCCGGTTGCGAAACAATCTCCAATCCGAGCTCAGCCAGGCCCTGTTTTAATCGATCATGGTTTTGCTGATGCCGTTTCCATCGGCTTTCCAGGCCTTCCTGCAAAACCAACCGGAGGGCTTCACGCAGGCCGTAATTCATGGTGATCGGCGCCGTATGGTGATAAACGCGTTCCTGCCCCCAATATGAGGAAAGCAGGTTGACGTCCAAATACCAGCTTTGGACTTTTGACTTCCGTTTGGAAGCAGCCTCTAATGCGCGCGCGCTCAGTGAAATTGGTGAAAGCCCCGGCGGGCAGCTCAGGCATTTTTGCGTGCCGCTATAGACCGCATCCACTCCCCATTCATCGATACGCACCGGACATCCGCCCAGCGAGGTAACGGTATCCAACAAAAATAATGCCCCGGCCTCATGGGCCAGTTTGGAGATTTCCTCTACCGGGGTTAACGCCCCGGTGGACGTCTCGGCATGAACGATAGCCACCAATTTCGGTTTAGCCGTCTTTTTTAATCCTTCAGCGATTTGTTGTGGAGTAATAATGTTGCCCCACGAAGACTCCACCCGGGTCACGCGCGCGCCGCAACGCTCCGCCACGTCACACATGCGGGTACCAAAAACGCCATTCACGCCAATAACGACGTCATCGCCCGGCTCGATCAGGTTCACAAAGCAAAACTCCATGCCTGCGCTCCCCGTACCGCTTACGGGGAAAGTCATTTCATTCCGCGTGAGGAAAACCTGCCGAAGCATCATCTTAACCTCATCCATCAACTTCACAAACGCCGGGTCAAGATGGCCGATGAGCGGTCGTGACATGGCCTCCAGGACTGAAGGCGCAACATCACTGGGTCCCGGTCCCATGAGGTGCCGGACCGGAGGTCTAAAAATTTCGGAAGTTTCCATGAGACCGGACATTGTCAAAATTTATCCGGGGAAACAATTCATTTATTCTCCCGGGCTGCGCCAGACATGGGCGTCCTGACCGCCAGGTTGTGAATAATTTGTTCACAACAATAACAATTTTTCCTCGTCTCCCCGCGCCGCCTCATCAACATTGGAGCAATTATGGCTACTGAAGAACGGGTTCTTTGTTTCAAGCGGGAACTTTTTGAAAAGCTCGGCGTGTTCCAGGGCATGAGCCTCGAAGTGGAGAAATATCTCCCCGTCGTCACCGCCCAGGCCAACGTCACCTACATCAACCGCAGCGAAGCCGAACAGGACCGGAGCCACAAGCAACTCATTCCGTACGCCCTCATTCTTTGCGGCGACAAAATTTTGCGCTATCGCCGGGGCAAAGGCGGCCAGGAAACGCGGTTGCATGGGCTCTATTCCGTGGGCGTTGGCGGCCATATTGCGGAAGAGGACCATGGGCTCTTTGAACACGTGCGCGCGAGCATCGGTTATCACGAAGCGATGCGGCGCGAACTGATGGAGGAAGTGGACGTTGACGTCACCAAGGAAATCGCCGTCGCTGTCATTAACGACGACAGCACGGACGTGGGCTATGTCCATTTGGGGGTCGTGCATATCGTCTATGTGCCTGATGAAAGCATCGCCAACCGCCGAAGCGGCATCGTGGGCGCGGAATTTGTTTCCACGAGCGAAGCTGTAAAGAACCTGGACGCCTACGAATCCTGGTCGCGTTTCTGCCTCGAACACCTCGACGAACTTCTGAGCAAAGCCGCAGGCATTGCGCCGGATAGCAAGGTGGCATAGAGCAGTGTAACTGACATCGAACGTGAGAACCCATCTATTGCTTTTAATTAGTTTCCTCGGCGGCAACGTCGCCTTCGGTGCGCCTTCCACTCCGGGGGTAACTATTCACTTTACTGTTCCGCCAAACAACATTCAGTGGGATCGCAGCCATACTTTCCTGATTTTCGTATGCCACGTCATGATTGACAACCAAACTACGAATTCCCTGAAGGTGGCGAATCTTTTCCAGGACCACGGGGGACTGGCCATGAAGGTCAAGGACAGCAGCGGCACGGAGCTAGCGAATTTATATAGTGGCCAATTTCATATACCGGCGGTCATGATCGCGCCTGGCTCTTCCCAGGAATTCTGGCCGTATTATGGCCCGTTCCGCCCAGGCTATAATAAAACGGTGAAGTTACAATTTGAGGGCAAGCTCAATGGCAGTGGCTATAACCAGCCGGTCACATCTGATGTGGTGGAAATAAACGTTCCCGAAACCAACCCTTGAAAATGGCGGGCGATTTTTCTGGTCCAATTCCTCCTCACACGGCTGGCAACAGCATTGAATCTGCATAGCGGGAAGGCGGGCGAACTTCTGAAGGAGGGATCCGTGTTGATTCTTGATACCATGCCCCAAACACTTCATCCTAAAGTTTCTTTATGAAAAAAGTTGTCATCATAGGTTCAGGTTGCGCGGGTTGGACGGCGGCACTGTACACGGCGCGCGCGAACCTGCAGCCGCTCGTGCTCACGGGCTGCCAGCCCGGCGGCCTGCTCACCACCACCAATATCGTTGAAAATTTTCCCGGCTTCCCGGAAGGCGTTGACGGCAGCGACCTGATGATGCGCATGCAAAAGCAGGCGGAACGGTTCGGCGCAACGACGAGTTTTGGCCAGGTGGAGAAAGTGGATTTTACCAAGGGCCCTTTTGAACTGACCGTGGATGGCGAACTGTTGCAGGCGGAGACGGTCATCATCGCCACGGGCGCGGGCCACAAACACCTGGAGGTGCCGGGCGAGGAAAAGCTGGAGACCAAGGGCGTGACGTATTGCGCGACTTGCGACGGCGCGCTGCCGCTCTTTCGCAATAAGCCGCTGGTAGTTGTGGGTGGCGGCGATTCGGCATGCGAAGAGGCGCTGTACCTGACGCGATTCGGCTCGGAGGTTTTGCTGGTGCATCGTCGTGATACGTTGCGGGCCTCGCGCATCATGGCTGAGCGCGTGCACGCGCACAAAACCATCAAGCCAGTCTGGGACTCCGTGGTCACGGAAGTTTTGGGCGCGGATTCAGTAACGGGGGTGCGACTGAAGAATCTCAAAACGGGCGCAGAAAGCGTTCTGAACTGCGCGGGCGTATTCGTCGCCATCGGGCATGTGCCGAACACTGCTATTTTCAAAGGGCAAATCGAGATGGACATGAACGGATTTGTTACCCGCAAAGAAGGCAGCCGGACGAGCGTGCCGGGCGTGTTTGTAGCGGGCGATTGCTCGGACCATGTGTATCGCCAGGCCATCACCGCGGCAGGCATGGGTTGTATGGCGGCGATTGATGCGGAACGGTTTTTAGCCGCCAAAAATGAATAACGGTGAGCCACCGCGGGCTTATGGCCGCTCCCGCGACACCCTTTGATACGTGCCAGATTTCATGAGCCAACGACATCAGCCTCAAGGCCAGGTTAAAGTGATCATCCAATGGCGTGGGAAAGCTTTAACGATTCATGAGGCGGGTGCGGCGGCTGTACAGGAGCAGCGCCAGGGCAATGTCCAGGCGGCGGCGGACATTTACGACCTGATTGCCGCACGGGTTCCCCACTCAGCGGAGGTCCACAACAATCGCGGCGTGTTGCAGCAACTGCTCAAGCGTTATCCGGAAGCGCTGGCGAGTTATGAAAAAGCCGTCACCCTCAAGCCGGATTACGCGAATGCGCATTTCAACCGCGCCGTGATCCTGAAATTGCTGAATCGCTTTGACGAAGCGCTGGCAGGTTATGACCGGGCCATCAAGCTCAATTCCGGTCATGCCGAGGCGCACAACAATCGCGGTTCGCTGCTGCAGGACATGCGGATGTATGACCAGGCGATCGCCAGTTATGACAAGGCCATCGCGGCCAAACCGGATTACGCCATGGCGTATAACAATCGCGGCACGGCCATGCTCAGCAAGGGTAACATGGCCGAAGCGGAAAAGATGTTTCGCAAGGCCCTGGAATTGAAGCCGGATTTTTCCGACCCGCTGCACAGCCTTTCGACCATGCGCCGGTACGAAAAGACTTCCGCACCCGAAGCGCAGGAGATTTTGGCTCTGCTGGAAAAACCCAACCTCTCAGCGGAAAACCAGGAACATCTCTACTTTTCTCTGGGAAAGATTTATGACGACTGCGGCCAGTACGACGAAGCGTTTGAATCGTTCCGGCAGGCAAACCGGCTTCGCAATTCTTCCGTCTCGTACCAAAGCGGGGATGTGACGAAGTTCACGAATGATGTCATTGAGGTTTTCAACAAGGATTTTTTGAGCCAGAAATTTTCCTGGGCGTCACAAAGCAAACTGCCGTTATTCATCGTGGGCATGCCACGTTCCGGCACAACGCTGCTGGCGAGCATATTGTCGAACCATGCCGCCATCGCCACCGCAGGCGAACTGCCGGACATGGCGGACTACGCGATCCACCTGGGAGAGATGCTCAAAGGAAATGCTCCTTATCCTCAAGCAGCGCGGCAGCTCACGCCGGCGGCAGCGTCCACCATTATCACTGCCTATGAAACGCGCCTGAAACGCGGCGCCCGGGACGGCGCGGTATATATCATTGATAAAAACCCGCTTAACTTCCGGCATTTAGGATTCATCTCCATGCTGTTTCCTGAGGCGCGGATTTTGCATTGCAAGCGTGACCCGTTGGACACGTGCCTCTCAAATTATTTCACCCGTTTTTCGCTCACTTTGGATTATTCGTTTGATTTGAGAAACATCGGGCATTTTTATGGCGAATATGCGCGATTCATGGAACACTGGCGCACGATTCCGACGCTCAAGTTGATGGATGTCAGCTATGAAGATATGATTTTGCAGACGGAGCCAACGGCGCGCGCGGTGCTGGATTTCCTGGGATTGGAATGGGAAGGGCGCTGTCTCGCGCCGCATACCAATCCATCGCCGGTGGAAACGGCCAGCCAATGGCAGGTGCGCCAGCCGATTTATCATAATTCGCTGGAACGCTGGCGGCATTATGAAAAATATCTCGGGCCGCTGAAAGAAGCGCTGGCAGCAGGGAAAGCTTGAAGCGCTATAAACGTCAGGTAATTTTTTAAAAAACATAACGATATGGGAGCACAATGGAAACAAGCCGGGCGCGAAGCCAGCGCGCATAAAAAAGGCCAGATGACGGTCAAGCTCGTCCGCGAAATCATGGTCGCAGCCAAGCTCGGCGGCGCCGACCCCGATCTCAACGCGCGATTGTATGTGGCCGTGGAAAAAGCGAAAAAAGCTTCCGTCTACAAAGACACCATCGAGCGCGCGATCAAAAAAGGCGCGGGCATCGGCGATGAAAAAGTAAATTATGAGACGGTCATTTACGAAGGGTTCGCGCCGCACAAAGTCCCGGTCGTGGTCGAATGTTTGACGGATAATCGCAATCGCACCGCGCCGGAAATCCGGAATTTGTTCAAGGCCGGTTCTCTCGGGCAGCCGGGCAGCGTCGCATTTTTCTTTAATCACCTGGGCGTCGTCGAAGCGACCCACACGGATGCCAATCGCGATGCGGAAGGCGATGCCATTGAAGCCGGCGCGCAGGAAATCGAAGCACTGGAAGCGGAAGAAACTCCGGCCGGCGAAAAAGGCGCACGGTTTCTGACAGAAATCAAGGACCTTGACCATGTGTCCAAAGTATTGAAGGCTGCCGGCTGGAAAGTCATCGCGTCGGAGATCCGTTACATTGCAAAAAATTTCACGGACGTCCCCGCCGCACAGCGCCAATCCGTGATCGATTTTTTGGAAGCATTGGACGACCACGATGACGTGCATCGCGTTTACGCGGCGTTTAAATAGGCTGTTCTTCGCTGACCTGAACGCGTTCAGAGTTGGCTCCGATTCAAATTTTGAGAACGATGTCTTCGTTGTTGAAAATCGGTCTTATTTTTGAAATCCTCTATTTACAGGGCCTGTAGCTCAATGGTTAGAGCAGAGGACTCATAATCCTTTGGTTCTCGGTTCAAGTCCGAGCGGGCCCACCATCCCTACGCATGGATTTTTGTTTTAATGGAAAATCTTCAGTTGAAGGGATTTTGGGATCGCATCTGGCACGGATTTAAGCGATAATATCATCAGTCAGAACGGATTCCGCGAGCGGACAAAAGCATTGAACGCCATAGCGATCCGTGGGGACTCCAGGTTGTTGTTACAACACTTTTAGTTTGGGTCGGGCAAATCTACATAGGCAGCCTATGTCCCCCAGGTGCGGCAATCGATAAACCATCATATTGCGAATAAATGACTCGAATGTTACGAGACCTACATGTTCTGCATATCGGAAAAACTGGAGGAACCGCTCTCATCCACGCACTTTCAGAATGCCCTAGCGACCAATGGCGCATGGTTTTCCACAGTCACGAGGTAAAACTGGAGCAGATCCCGGCGGGCCAGCCGGTGATATTTGCCCTGCGCGAGCCGGTGCAACGATTTATCAGTGGTTTTAACAGTCGTCGCCGCCAGGGCCGCCCCCGGTATCACAGCCCGTGGAACCAGGCCGAAGCCGCCGCCTTCGGGAAATTTCCCACCGCCAACGACCTGGCTAATGCGCTTTCGTCGCCTCATGATCAGACGAAAGCCCAAGCGGTCGCCGCCATGCAATCGATACAACATGTTTGCTCCCATTATCAGTTTTGGTTGAATAGCTTCGAATATTTAGAATCGAGGAGTCAGGATTTATTGTGGATTGGCCGCACCGAGCATCTGGCGCGTGATTTTGAAATTCTGAAAAGCCTTCTAAAACTGCCTGAGAAGTGCGCGCTGCCCACCGACGACGTGCTATCGCACCGGCACCTGGACACCGATGAGAGATGGCTCGATGCGACTGGATTGCGGAATATTGAGCAATGGTATCGCTCCGATCGCGAGATGCTGGAAAATATTTTCCGCCTCAAACGCTTATCCCCAGCGGATTAAATACTATCTTCTTCAGCTATGGCTGAATGAAAAATTGATGTTAAAAGCGCCAGAAGGCTGGCGCACTCCAAAACGCAAGCGAGGACGGAACGGCTTAAACTATTTCACCGAATCAGCAGGAACGATCTTGATACTGTTCACACCGACGCGCTTCTGGGGCTTGCTGTTTTCGCCGCCATTGCTCGGGCCGACGGGTGTGTTGGCGATTTTGTCCAGGACATCGCCGCCTTTGATCAATTGGCCGAATGCGGTGTACTGACGATCAAGAAAGGAGGCGTCGCCGTGGCAGATAAAAAATTGTGAGCCGGCGGAATTGGGATTGGAACTGCGCGCCATGGAAAGGACGCCGTGCTGGTGCGAATGATCGTTGAATTCGGCCTTGATGGTATGGCCGGGACCGCCGGTGCCCCAGGCGTG
>DATJXK010000247.1:0-3456 GCA_035500235.1 Pseudomonadales bacterium
AGAAAAGATCCAACACGCCGGGAACGTTGGTAACACCCGCGCTCGTTCCTCCCACTTTGGCTGAAACATAAACCCGATACGACGCTGTGTTGGCGGAGGACAGCGTAAAAGGAAGCGGACTTTCCGTCGCGCCTACTCCAAAGCCTGAATAAGCGCTGGGTGGACTACTGCTCCAGGGGGAGAGGTTCACCGTGTACTCCAGCGAGGCACTACCACCAACTCCACCTCCTTGATTGGTGGACAACGTTCCACTGGCACCGGGAGAGCCATCGCGATAACTGAAGCCGTAGGCGCCGTTATTGGGGTAGGTGTTGTCGAAGTCGGCCTGCCAAATGAGTTTCTCCACCACGGGCGTGGGAACGGTATTTCCAGTCTGCACCAATTCAATATTATCGACGTTCAGCACTCCGTTGGCGGTGAAACCAAAAGGCGGTGAGATCAGATTCGTGCCGGTGCCACCAATAACCCCGACGGGAAGACCCTTCACCGCGAATTCGATGGTAAAGCCATCAATCGAGCCAACGACCGCAGCGTTCGTAAAATCGCTGATGGGATGGGTGGGGACGGGGTCACCGGGCCCGTTGCCGTAAGCCAATGAGGATAATGGCACGGCAATGTGAACATAGTTTGAGCCGACGTTGCCGGCGTCCCCGGTAAAGTCAAAAAGGACGACTCCGTTGCTAAGGCATTGGACTTTGGTAATGCTGACATCGGTATTGGTCAGACCGGGCACCAACCCTGAAACCTGAAGATCGGCGCTTAAGACAAATGAGCTCATTACGGACGTCGGTGTAATAGGAGTTATCTGGCCTCCGAATTGTGTGCCGTTTCCCAGGACGGCATAGACGTAACTAAGAGACGCGTTGGTCCAATTCGGATCGAGAGGCAAAAGCGTATAATTTGCCGAAATTGAATTGTTGGTGGTGCCGCCCACTCCAGTTCCCGCCATGAGGCCTCCGTTATAGCCGGCGAGCGCCGTGCCGGCGGACGAGCCAGCCGCAACATAACCATAACTATTGTTAAAGTTCCCCTGACCAGAATCACCGTCAAAGTCGGTTTGGAGGATAATATTCGTCGTTTGGGCTGTCGCAGCGGAGACCACACCGGCAATGCCGAGGACGGCCAACAATTGTTTTATGGATTTCATAGTTGGATGTGTTGAGATCGTACTGCGTTGTGTCGGACGATTATGCACGCACCACACCGGCCTGTCATTAAGGCATTGGCTTTGGCTTCAAGCACAACTTTAGTATAGCTTTTACTCAACCTCTGAAGGGGTTATAATCCGAATAATATCTGGCGCGATGTACGCATCCAGCTCAAATTGTATTTGAGTGAATTCATAGAGCTTGAAATGGCCAAAGCTTCGCCCAAACCGACTACCCGACAGCCAGGCGCCAGAGGCTTGCGAAGCTTCTGTATTTTGTTGTTATGCGCGACTTTATCGCCGGTGGAGCCGCTTTACGCCCAGCCGAAAAATACTTTCACGTGCCTGACAAACGTTCAGCAAATTCGTGAATTGGATCCGGAGATGGCGGGGCAAAATCTTCCCGTCCACATGCTGGGCGTCGTCACTTACTACGATGCACCGCTGTTCAACCTGTTTTTTCAGGACTCCACGGCTGGAATATTTGTCCTGGTCGCGCCCAATGTCAGCACCAACATCGCTGCGGGTCAGGAAATCGAAGTAGTCGGCGTCAGTGACAAGGGAGATTATGCGCCGATCGTCAAAGCATCAGCGATTCGTGTTTTGGCAAAGGCCCCATTGCCGGTTGCACGCCGGGTCTCCCTTGATCAGCTATTTACTGGTTTGGAGGACAGCCAGTGGATAGAAGTGAGCGGGGTCGTACGTTCGACCACGACTCTCGAGGGCAGACATTTTCTAAACCTCGCCATGAACGGGCAGCGGGTCAGAACCTACGTCAAAGATCTTAACGAATCCGACGCCATGAAGTTAATAAACACCACCATTCGACTGCGTGGCGTGTGTTATTCCCGATATAATATGAGAGGTCAATTGCGCGTTCCCTGGCTGGCAGTGTCGAGCCTGGCAGACGTTGTGGTCGAACGGCCCTCCCCGGGGCAGCCCGAAGAGGTATCCATCGCCAGTCTGGCCCAGTTTAATTCCGTTGGCTATTACGGAAACCTCGTGAAGGTCAGCGGAGTGGTGACACTCCAGCAATCCGATGGTACCCTTTTCATACAGAACCAGGGATGCGGACTTTGCGTACAGGTGGCTCAACCGGCCAGGCTCGCTGTCGGCGACCATGTGATGGTTTCGGGCTACTCCGCGCTCGGGCAATACGTTCCCATCCTGGAGGATGCCACGGTTCAACTCATGGGCCATGACGAACCGCCATTGCCCATTCCAACTGACTTACAAACGTTGCTGAACGCTCCGGAGAACTTTGAAGACGTGCTCGTCCATTTGAAAGCCAGCCTGATGAATCTGGTTGAAAGTGCGGGGCGACAAACCCTGGTTCTGCAATCTTCCAATTCCATTTTCACGGCGAATATTGAAAACGCCCAAGCTGACCAGGAGTTCAAGTCCCTGAAGCGTGGCAGCGAGCTTGCGCTGACCGGGGTGTTCGTTGCCAAATCACCGGAAAAATGGGTCCCCGGCGTCGCTCAATCGCAGGAAGTATCGGCGCCCAGGATTCCCTCTTCACCTCCCGACTCGGTTCAGATGCTTTTGCGATCCCATGCCGATATAAGCGTAATTCACCAACCGTCGTGGTGGACCTTGTCGCGTCTGATCTGGATGCTCTGTTTCATGAGTCTTATCATGCTGGCGGGTTTGGGCTGGGTGGTGATGCTGGATCGTCGCGTCCGCCAGCAGACTTGCATCATCCAGCAAAAGGTCAAGCGGGAAGGCGTGCTGGAAGAGCGTGACCGTATCGCCCGGGAATTCCACGACACCCTCGAACAAGAACTTGCCGCCATCAACATTCAGTTGGGCGCGGTCGAGGCGCAATTCCGCCAATCACCGCCAATCGCCTTTCAGCAGCTCGAACTTGCCCGAAATATGACACGTCACAGCCTCACGGAAGCCCGCCGATCCGTATGGGATTTGCGCTCTCATCTGTTGGAAAACAGCAATCTGGCCGCCGCCCTTCAGGAAATGGCCGCGCCACTTTCTGCCAACACGGGGATCAAGATTGCCGTCCAATCGTTTGGAACACCTGAGAAATTCCCCGCGCTCACCGAGCACAACCTTCTTCGCATCGCCCAGGAAGCCCTGGTCAATGCCTCCAAACATTCCGGAGCCAGGAAGATACTGGTCAGCTTGAATTACAAAACAGAACAGGTTCAGCTCGGGATTCATGATGATGGCGCGGGTTTCGACATCAAGGCCGCGGGGGCCGCGAATGGCGGGCATTTTGGTTTGCTCAACATGCGGGAGCGGGCTGAGAAAATTGGCGCGCGTTTTTCCCTCGTTACCCAGCCCGGCAAAGG
>DATJXK010000248.1:0-24481 GCA_035500235.1 Pseudomonadales bacterium
TGATTTGGTGCGCAGAAACATTTAAACCCTTATCAGAACGAAACATACGATTTTTATGAAGAAATTCGGGTTTGTTACAACCCTCGCCGTGGCAATGGCTGCCATGACTGTCCGTGCCCAATATTTGGAACTGAACCTCAATTCCGATTGCAACCAGGATATCCAAACTTTTACTGACGGAAGCAATTATGCCCTGGGCGGAACACAGTTCAGCGTTAATGGAGTTCCCTTTGAACTGGGCCTGCTGAATAATAATCCTACGACGACTGGTGTTATTATGACGTCGGCTGGCAATCAATCTTACACGTTTATCGTCCCGTCCGGTACATACGCCACCTCCTTGTACACGCTGATGAATACGGCGTGGGGCGAGCCTGGTCAAAACGAAGGAAGCATTGTCGTAACGGGTTCCCATGGAGAAACCGCCACGCTGGACCTGACAGAAGGCGTCAATATCCGCGACCATTATAACGGATACTTCGTGAACACCCTTTCGGATCCGGCCGTGGTTTCAACGTACTTTGTTAATCAGTCAGTAAACCCGTCTGGTTCGGTCCGCCTGGACCGGCAACAATTGGTGCTGCCTGCTTCGTTCAATGGCGACACTGTCACCTCAATTACCTTCGACGGCGCAGACAATGATGAACCGAATGGGGATCCGTTTCTCGCCGCGATGACGCTCGCTGTGGTGCCGGAGCCGACGCCATACCTGATGTTTGGCCTGGGCGCACTGGTGCTTGCCTTTGGCCGCTGGCGCGCCTCGCGCTCTCGCGGGACGCGTCAATAGCCCTATAGTCCCGGACGTTTGGCCGGGACAGAATAATTTGCATTCCAGGTATAAAGCCAGAGGTTGTCCAGTTTGGAAGATTCTTCGTGGCCGTCAAATAACCCCACATTAACCATACCCGGCAACGGATTGTCTGTATCCACGTTGTTGTACGCCTTTCCAGGAGTCACGCCGTGGCGCGCAATAGTTACGACATTCATTCCCCCGCTTTGGTTTTGCGTAGGATTTAATTGAAACAAATCGGATGGTGCCTCGTCTCCATCTATCGGCCAGGCGTCCGGCCAGACACCATCGGCGAAAACCGGAGTGGTCGTTGGATGATGAATCGCACCTTCGTTCGGAAAATAATAAGGGAGTGTGTCAGGTCCTCCGCCGTATCCGAATTGAGTGACGACTGCCGTGGAATACAACCATGCGTTCAGCGTGTAACTGCCGTTGGTTTCGTCCAGGGCTGAACCGAACCACGACCATGCATTGATGGCTGAACCGCTGACATAATTATTGGGTCTGGATGCCGCCGGCATTGACGCTGTGGGGCAAAGCATCACATCTCTTTTCCACGACAAGTTTTCCATGACCGCTGGCAACCAGACAGAGTGCAGGGAAGGATAACCGATGGGGCCATCCTGGTTGAAGTACATGTAAGCCCCAGTGGTGAGCTGTTTAACATTGTTTTTGCACTGCGTCTCCTGCGCCCGGCGTTTGGCCGCCGCGAATGTGGGTAATAAGATCGCCGCCAAAATCGCGATGATAGCGATAACCACCAGCAGTTCAATCAATGTGAATGCCCGACTATTTTTGCGCCCCGTTGCCGTAATATCTGGCAGACGTGTACGCATATCCAATTACGGGGTATCACCGTTGTTATTCTTGGCCCAGAGGATGGAGGAGTCGGTCCGGGGCAACTCGTAATGGATGGCGCTGTTGCGCAACTGGAGAACATGACCGTCGAAAAAGGCGGCATTCACCCGTCTGCTGTGCCGTGGAACTGAGCGGGAATCTCCGCCGGGATAGGAAGCAGCATCACTCGGCACGCGAAAATAGGAGCAGCCGGTGGCCGGGATTTCCTCCCAGTTGTCAGCATCATCTTCATCGGGATTCGAAATCGCCGCGGCATCCGCAAAGACGATAGACTGGCTGGGCGAACGCACTTCGTTTTCATGAGGGGGATTATATACGGGGTAAGGGAAATCCGGCGCGGTATCAATCCAGCCGTATTCTGGATAATTCATGCCGATGCCCAATGCGTTATTGGTACTGGTAGATCCGCCGTGCGTCTGGGTGGCCGGAAGGTTCAAGGCCGGGCAATCAAATGTCTTTGCCGATGCCATGAAACCGTTCTGGCGCAGGTTATCCTGCCACCAGAAAAAGAAATAGGCCGAGGAATCCTGGACGATGAAGTTTGGATTGGGGGCAACCCAGCCGCCGACGCCCTGCTGAATCCATAGCGGAACCATCGAGCCGTGGTTGTCGTCCATATACAGCTTAGCCGCGGTCATGATTTGTTTGGTGTTATTGAGGCAGGCGACTGTTTGGGCCCGCTTTTTGGCTGCGGACATCACGGGAAGCAGAATGGCTGCTAAAATGGCAATGATGGCGATGACGACGAGCAGTTCAATGAGCGTAAACGCGCGCCGTAATTTCACATTGATTACAACATCGCCAACGGGAAATCGTTTCATATTTTTGGGCAGGGAATTTCTATCCCAGACCCAATCCTAATTTTGGCTATTTGCCCAATTTATACAGTTCGGGTGTTGATTGTGCCATCGCCAGAATTGGCTAGTTGATTGAAACCGGCAGGGGAAGGTTAACCACTACTGCCCAATCACGGTGATAATATCTCCTGCCTGGAGCGGCATGTCTTTGCCATTGAGAAGGGCCTTGGGATCGATTGGCGTCTGCTGGTCGCCGCGTTTTACGATAATCAGCTTCGGGTCGTGCATGCCGGTGTAGTTGGCCGTCCCGATAGCCTGTGCGAGGGTCAATCCCTCTACAAAGGACACTTCGTGCTTTTGGACGTCTCCCAGTACGACGACGGTTTGTTGTGTGCCTGCGCTTTTATACGCTGCCTCTTGCCCGGCGAGGTAAGCGGCGCGCACCCGCGCGTCGGCATGGGATTTAGTTTCACAGCCGGTCACGACCAGCGCCAATGCAAGGATTCCCAAATAAAGTCTCATTTGAAAATTTGACAGCGGCATGTCCAAAACGTTTTTAATCTTTTTTGGCCGGGGTTTCCACGGTTTTTTTCCACGCGGCCACGGCGGATTTTATTTCCGTGGCGCAATCGGCCAAAGGCTGCACGAAGCGCGGTCGAAACCAGGGAAACATACCCACTAAATCGTGGGTTACTAAAATTTGTCCGTCACAGCCGTCACCGCTGCCGATACCGATGGTGGGAACGAGAATTTTCCCCGAGATCTCCCGGGCCACGGGCGGCGTGACCAGTTCAAGGACGATGGCGAACACGCCGGCGTCAGCCAGAAGGCATGCATCCTCGATTAGTTTTTGGTGTTCACTTTCGATTTTGCCTTTGACCCGGTATCCGCCTTCTTCGCGAACACTTTGTGGCAACATACCCAAATGCCCGCAAACCGGAATGCCGGCACTCAGGATGGCTTTGACTTGCGGCAACATTTCGCGGCCGCCTTCCAGCTTCACAAATTCCGCGCCTGCGGCGGCGAGGCGTTTGGCGTTATTCGTTGCCTCCTCGACGGTCCCGTAGCTTTTGAACGGCAGGTCAGCCCCGAGCAGCGCATTCGTTTTGGCCCGGGCGGCAGCGCGGGTGTGGTGCTCAATTTCTGTCATCGTTACCTGCGTGGTGTCTGGATAGCCCAAAACCACCATGCCCAGGGAATCGCCCACAAGGATGAAGGGGATGCCCGATTCATCGAGCAGCCTGGCCATGGGATAATCGTAAGCCGTGAGGGCCGCCACGCGCTCGCCGCGCGCTTTCATGGCGCGAATGGTTTCGGGAGTGACTTTGGAACGCGTTTCCATGCGTTCAATGATGGTTGAAGCTCTTCAGCAATTCTTCCGCAGAGGTTGTGGCTGTGCCAATCTTGCCAACGACAATCCCGGCGGCGTGGTTGGAGAGAATGGCCGCTTCTACCGGCGAGGCCCCCGCTGCGATAGCGAGCGAGAAAGATGCGATCACCGTATCGCCCGCGCCGGAAACATCAAAAACCTCCTGGGCGACGGTCGGGATATGAAATGGTTTTTGGCCGCGCTGGCAAAGCAACATGCCCAGTTCTCCAAGCGTGATGAGCAAAACGGCGGGGCGCAGTTCATTGAGAAGCCGTTCTGCGGCCTGCATCAGATTTTTATCGGTGAGAGGGTTGGGCCCGCGCGTATCATCCGGCAAATTTGCCAGCTCAAAAGTCTCTTTGCGATTGGGCGTGATGAGCGAAAGATTACTTAGGTTTAAATGGTGCACGGGTTTTGGATCCAGGCTAAGCCAGATGCCGCGTTCCCGGCACAATGCCTTAAGTTCATTGAGTAATGGCTGTGTGACCACGCCCTTGCCGTAATCACCAACAATCACCGCGTCCGCCTCGCCCAATTTTGATTTGATGGCGTCCAGCAACTGGCCCGTTAGTTTTGCATCCAGGCCACCGCGCGTCTCGCGGTCAATGCGCACCACTTGTTGCATGTGCGCCACGATGCGTGTTTTGACACTCGTATGTCGGGAGGCATTTTCCACCAGCCCCCGACAACCTACTTTTTGTTCCGCCAAAAGGGATTTCAATTGCTTCGCCGCAGTATCTTCGCCAACGACGCCAAAAATTTCCGTGCCGACGTCCAGTGCCGTTAAATTGCGCGCCACATTGGCCGCGCCGCCCGGCATGAAGCTTTCCCGCTCAAAATCCACCACCG
Source organism: Pseudomonadales bacterium (assembly GCA_035500235.1). Classification (GTDB taxonomy): domain Bacteria; phylum Verrucomicrobiota; class Verrucomicrobiia; order Limisphaerales; family UBA11358; genus UBA11358. Next base: position 4,664 of record DATJXK010000248.1, read on the forward strand.
GCACCGGCGCTTCCGGCGAAATCCGCGCGACGTTGCCCCAGATAAACTGGTCCAGCATGACGTCGCCGATGACCAGCACGCGAGTTTTGGCTGCGGCGGACAAAATTTCCCGGGCGCGTGGGGCTGATAAGATGGCTCGATTCACAACGTATCTTTAACCCGATTCGGGCGGCGAAGAAACAAAGATTTTTTTGTTTTTACTGCAGAGACCGGCCACTGGGGGCAGTGAAATAACAACCGTCAGAAATTAACCGAAAGATCGATAAAGATGCCGTGAATATAGATGCCGGATTGCGTAATGCTATTTCCATTGATGTGGTACTGCTGGTCCAGCGTGGTCATGAATTTATAGTCAAGGCCGAGGGAAGCGCTCGGGTTAAAGACGTAGTTCAGTCCCGCTTCCGCCTGGAGGGCAGGCTCAACATCATGATCGTTGCCGCTCGTTCCATTGTCACTCAAGTAAAACTCGCTGATGTTCGCACCACCGGAAACGCCAACGTAGGGAATAAAATGGGTCCGGTTAGGCAACTTGAGCGTGAGGCCAACCAGAATGGGGAATGAATAGATGTTAACATCCTGGTTGATCGAGCTCAACGAGACGCCGTTAAAGGTGTTAATGGAGTTCCACATGAACCCGCCGCTCACGTCGGCCGCTAACCAGTTGCAAAAGTTATAGCCAATGCCGACGTCAAGGCGGGCGCCGGGATAGAAGGAAACTTTGCCATTGCTGCCGAAGCTCTGGCTTACATTGGCGTCCTGCTGAAATACCGCGCCGACATCGTAGCTCACATACATGTTTTTCTCGAAGTCGTCCTGTGCCTGTGCCCCGATAGCTGACACCAGGATTGCAATGATGACAATGGAACGGATAATTTTTTTCATGATATGGCTTTCAAAAAGATGTCGATTGCCCGGTTAATTGACAAAAACAAGACTATTCTCTTGCCGAATGAAACTCGAGACTAATCCAAAAACGCCGTCAATGGACTCGTCGGGCTGGCCGTTTCGCTTGATTGGCCGAGTCCGGATTCAAACGCTGCGCGTCCTGCTTCAACGGCCATTTTGAAGGCGACTGCCATGCGGTTTGGTTCATTAGCCACGGCGATCGCGGTGTTTATCAAAACCGCGTCCGCACCCATCTCCATCGCTTCGGCAGCATGGCTGGGCGCGCCTAATCCTGCGTCCACGACCACGGGCACGATGGCCTGCTCGATGATGATGCGAATCTGGTCGCGCGTTTGCACACCGCGGTTTGAGCCAATCGGCGAGCCCAGCGGCATGACGGTGGCGACGCCTACATCCTGCAGGCGCTTGGCCAAAACCGGGTCGGCGTTGATGTACGGCAGCACGGTGAACCCTTCTTTCACCAGAATTTCCGCTGCACGAAACGTTTCTACGGGGTCGGGAAGCAAATAACGCGGGTCGGGATGGATTTCGAGCTTTACCCATTTGGGCAGGCCGGCAGCGGCGGCCAGGTGAGTGATGCGGACGGCCTCCTCGGCGTTCATGGCGCCACTGGTATTGGGCAGCAGCAGGAATTTTTTCGGATCAATAAATTCAAGGATGTTCGCGAAAGGATCGCCTTTGCCGGACAAATCCGCACGGCGCAGGGCGACCGTGACCATTTCCGCGCCGCTGGCTTCCAGCGCTTCACGCATGGCTTCCGGCGACGAAAATTTGCCCGTGCCCATAATCAGGCGCGACCGGAAAATCCGCCCCGCAATCACCAATGGCTGGTTCGAAATCGACATTGCCTCAATTTAAGAAATTGGGGCGATTTGTCGAGGCGAACCAAACTTCAAAATGGCTCGCAAAAAAGTTCCAGCGGGATTGCTCCCACTGGAACTATTTCAGGCAACGTAACCTCCCTTAACTAAAAAACGAGTTAACGCCTTATCCCGCTATCGCCGAAGCCCCGGCCAAAACCGAACGGGGGCGTTAAACCGGTGAAATCGCCGATGACTTTGGCATCGTAAGGCCAATTGATTCCTTGTTGTGTGTTTTTGTTGCTATCACCGGCATTGTCCCCAATGGAGCCGCCGCTGGCCAGGGGCAGCCCATAGGCCATGAGAATATCTCCAGCCCTGTTCACAAGAAGGACGCGATTATTGATTTGGTCGGCGATTAGTGTATCGCCATCGGCGAGCCGAACGGCGTGCGACGGTTGCGGCGCTGGAAAGCTCAATGGGTCGGTATCGGTGTAAAACTGCCAAACCGGTTTGTCATTGGCATCTACTTCAACCACCCGGGCATTGCCGGAATCGGTCAACAGCGTATGGCCATTTGGCAGCCGGCTGGCAAAACCCAGCACGAAAATCGTACCGCCGGCGGTAAATGTTTTGACGATTTTATCCCTGCGTGTGACTTCGATGGCCCGGTTATTATTCTCGTCAGCAATCAGGATATTCCCATTCGCCAGCAGTTCGGCTGAGTTGGGGCTGTTGAGCTGGTCGGACGCATTGGTATTCGAACCGGGATATTGCCATACGATTTGCTTTCGCAGGTTCACTTCGATAATCCGGTTGTTGCCCTGGTCGGTAATCAGGACGTCCGAGTTGGGCAACCAGGTGCTTTGTACTGGAGTATTTAATTGGTCCGGGGCCGAGCCCGTGACTTGAAACTTGCCGTACTGCCAGACAATCCTGCCGTTGGAATCAACCAGCATGACACGGTTGTCCGCCGCGCCCTGCGGCAAGGCGCTGTCCAAAAATGGCGCGAGGCCAGTGCCGGAAATGAGCGTCAAATCCCCGACCCGCTCAGCGTCATTGACGCCAATCACGGACCGATCAGTCAGATCATTCGGACCCACACCAAATTGCCAGATGATTTTGCCGTTTGGTTCCACTTCGATAACACGATTATTGAACTGGTCGGCGATTAAAATGTTGCCGGGCCGGTTGAAATGAGAATGGTCTCCAAAAGAGAAGATTCTCTGCGCCGATGCCCCGGGTGAAACCAGGGCCGTGACTGCAAGCAAGCCCAAGCGTATAAGGAAGATACGCCGAGATGCGGGGAAAAAATTTACGGGATGTTTTTTCATAACGTTCGTTCGATTCGGAAAATAAGAGAACAGTTTTTTAAAAAAGTTCCCCCAGATAATTTTTTAAAATGGAATTTTATTGGGAACTTTTTTTGAGGATGCGTCTCGCGAAAATGACACTGTCTGCGGACAAAACCCCTTCAGAAACAGATGGGGAAATTTCTACGGCGAGATTTCTACGTGATCAAACATCACTGAGTTTAACTTGGTATTGTCGTGCGAGGAAACGACCAATCCCACATAGAGTTTCTTGTTCATGGACACGGAGATGGTGTCGATGTGCGTCCAGGTTTTGCCATCCGGCGAGATATAGCCGGTGAATTTGTCGCCCTGGCGGACGAGCTTTACCCAATATGGCGTGGTGGTCGTGGGGCCGTCGGTGTTGTGCATCAACTGTCCAGGCTGCGGACGCCATTGGTACGAGGAGAAGCCGCCGGCAGTAATGACCATCATGTCGTGCTTTGAGCCGGGCGTCAGGTCTTCACGGAACATCACGCCCGCTTTGGCCCAGGGATCGGTGTATTGCATAGACCGGACGCGCGCGATGATTTGGCAATCACCCTCGATGGTGGTGTAGGCATAGTGGAATCCATCCACGTTAAACCAAATGTCCGTGCCGGTGGCGATGACGTTGTACTGGCCATTTAAGAAACTGGCATCGCCTTTCACGCCCACGGGTCCAATATCCTGGTGTGCCCAACCTGCGGGAAGCGTCGCCGCAACTTGCGGCATTGATTCAATCCATTGTGAGATCGCCTGGATGGCATTGGTGTCATTGACATTGCGCGCGAGCGGGGGCATTTCGAGAGGGCCAGTGGTACTGATGCGTTGTATCAAAATGGATTTCGTGAGGTCACCCGGCACCACGATTTTTGCGCCAGAAATACCCATGGGATCGCCGACCGGGCCGTTAATGATGCCCTGATTTTCCAACGGCGTGTCAAAGCGCGCGTCAAAAAATGCCTCCGCGCCCCCGGGCCGGTGGCACTGGGCGCAATTCGCATCGAAGTAGGAACGCACCCGCAATTCCAGCGGCGCCTCCCGGTTGGTCAGGGCCACCAGTTTCTCGATGTGAGGAATTTCTTCCTCCTGCAAGGTCACGTCAAAGAGGCCAACATGGTTCCATGCGCGCAATTGATTATCCGTCACGCCGTTGGGATATTTGAAATCGCCATTAAGCTGGCGCGCTTTCACGCCCAGCACGCCGCCGGACGTGGGAGTATGGCACGTTAAACAGTCCTGCCGTCCCGGATAAAACCAATGCTGGATACGCGTACCGGTCGCCGATTTAATCGGAATATCCTCGGTTGTCCCGGCTTCCACGATGTCAGCGTCCGAGTTATCGCTGCGCCATTTATAAGTTGCGCCATAGACGTAGCCGTTGGTGTCGCGGACGAGCAGGCGCGTTTCCAGGCGGCGGAGTTCCGTGGGGTCGGTGTCGTTCACCGGCAGTTCAAAGGTTTTGACGAAGACCGTTCCCGCCGGGAATTGCCATTCGCCTTTTTCGGCAAACTGGACGTGCGTGTTTTCCGGCAGCGCCATCCAGCGGTGCTTCACCGCGCCGTCCGACCACAACGGGGTGTTGACCGTGTAAGGAATTAAAAAGTCCGCCGGCGTCATGGTTTTCAAATCAGAAAATACGCCGGTTTGCGAAAGGCGCTTCGGAATCAAACGTGCCGGCGGCGGCGGACCGCCGCGGGCCAAAGTGAAGATGCGCCCGCCGATGCTGCTCATCTGGCAAAAATAGAGTTCGCCGTCAGCGTCCAGGCCAAACGACGACAGGCCAGTGTAGTCCGAGCCGGAATTGGGGCCGTTTCCTTTGGGCATGACGCAGAGAACGCGCTTGGCCACGGGAGTGGTCGTTTCGTCCATGGCCCAAACAATGCGGAAAACGTTATCGCCAAAAATATATTTTCCGCCGAGGTCACGCGCGAATTTTTTGCCGCGATAGACGTAGCCGCCGATGACGGCACGCCCGTCCGTGTGCGGATAATCCAAAACAGGGTCACGGCTGATGCCGATACAGGGGAGCTTCATTTGGCCCAGCCGGCCTTCGCGGTACGGCCATTGGAAATTCAGGCCCTTTTCGCCCGGTTCAATGATATCCACTTCCTCGCGCGCGCTTTCGCCGACGTCGCCGATGAAAATCCGTCCGGTGCCCGGGTCATAGGTCATGCGGTGCGGGCTGCGTAAGCCAATGCAAAAGAATTCTTCGAGGGCATTCGGCTGACCGACGAACGGGTTGTCGTTCGGAATAAAATAACCCGCGGTATGGCCGTTGAGCGGTTGGCGCGGAATGGGATGACTGATGTCTCCGCCCCGGCAGTCCACATCAATTCGTACCACACCGCCGAACAGGCTTTTGTTGATGATCTGGTCGTTGTCTGGCATCGAATTGTTTCCGATGGTCAGGTACAGGAATCCATTTTGGGGATGAAAAAACATGCCGCCGCCGTGGTGCCAGACCGTTTGGTCGGTAAGATCAATCAACACCTGCTCCGAACCGGGAATCGCCACGCCGTTATCATCCAGGGTAAAACGCGAGAGGCGGTCGTGGTAGGTATTGGGCAGCGTCGGATTGGGCCGCGTATTCATGTCGCCCGTCACTGTGCCGGGCTTCACCCAGGTATAATAGACGTACATGAAATGGTTCGTGGCGAAACCCGGATGAAAGGCCACTCCCAGCATGCCCGAATCATCCCAGCCCTGGCACTGGTCGTGGATATCCAGCACCAGTTTTTTTTCGGTTACGTTGGATGAATTTTCAAACGACCAAATGCGGCCTTCCCGTTCCCAGACACAAAGCTGGCCGGTGCCGGGGATAGATGTGATCCCGACGGAATTGGTAAAAAGCAAATTAGGGAACGCTTCGACCGCCGACCAGTCGCCGGAAATGGCGGGCGCGGTGTAAGGCATTACATCATTAAGAAACGGCCCAATAGGAGCCCGGGAAGTCAGGCCATAGGGTTGAGCACACAAATCAAGAAGGAAACTGCTGAACAAGAGAATCGCCAGAAGCCCCTTGCATTTTCTGATCTCGCACTTTTTCACTCTGCTACGTCTTGATTCTCCGCTCATATTGTTGTGGCGTCAAACTTTAAGTCTAAAATCGGGAATTTTTTGGGTGGGATTGAAGGGACCTGCCGTGTAGGGGAATCCCCTACAAGATTCGGTCCGGTTTTTGTGTTTTTTTTATCCCCCATCAAAGGTTGAAACTAATTCATTTTTTGGTTTGTTTCGGTTTGGTTTTGGTTTGCACGGTTCAAATTCTGCGTGGTTATTGGGCAAATGAAGTGTCGCTGGACTGATAAAGGGTGCTTTAACAAGGTGTTCTCAACCCAAATCAAGGGTTCTAAACCTAAATCAACGGTTGATATGGGGTTAATATTTAGCTCGCCCTCACCTGTATCCTCTCCCCCAGGAGAGGACATACCTGCGATAGGTTTCTCATTGGCGAATGACCTTTCGGCCACGCCTGTCATTTTTGTTTGCATGGCAAACATTCGGGCATTTTACCAAAGGACGGGCGAAAGTCATAGTTAGTCACTAACGCAATCGTGCGTGCCCCGGTTAATACGTTTTCGTTGCTTATACGGGGGCAGATTGGGAATCTTGTAGTAAAATTTTAACAAAAAATGGAAATAAAAAACGCGAACAGCTTTCGCCGTTCGCGTTCGTTGAATTTGTTCGTGATTAGGCTTTCTCGGCCATTTCTTTGTCGCGATCTTCCATCGCGGCTTTGCGCGAGAGGCGCACACGGCCTTTTTCGTCCACGCCGAGGCATTTCACCGTGATTTCGTCGCCGACTTTCACGATGTCTTCAGTCTTCTTGACGCGGAAATTGGCGAGCTCGCTGATATGCACGAGGCCGTCCTTGCCGGGCAGAAACTCGACGAACGCGCCGAATTCTTTCACCGTCACGACTTTGCCGCGATAAATCTTACCGACTTCGGCTTCCGCGGTCATGCCCTGGATGGCATCGCGCGCGATCTTCATCCCTTCCGCCGAGACGGAGAAGATGTTCACCGTGCCGTCGTCCTCGATATTGATTTCGCAGCCGGATTCTTCCACGAGGCGCTTGATATTCTTGCCGCCGGGGCCGATGAGCGCGCCGATCTTTTCCGGATTGATCTTGATGACTTCGATGCGCGGCGCGTACTTGCTCAATTCCTTGCGCGGCTCGGCCAGGGTCTTGGCCATTTCACCGAGGATAAACAGGCGCGCGACGCGGGCTTTTTCAATCGCCTCAGCCATCATCGTGTGCGGCAGGCCTTTCAACTTCAAATCAAGTTGGAAGCCGGTGATGCCTTTTTCCGTGCCGGCGATTTTGCAATCCATATCGCAGTAATGGTCTTCCCAGCCGATAATGTCAGTCAGCATCTTATAACGCGAAATGCTTTCACCGCTGTACTCGGTGCAGATGCCCACGCTGATGCCCGCCACGGGACGAATCATCGGGACGCCGGCATCCATCAATGCCAATGTGCCGCCGCAAACGGTCGCCATGGAAGTGGAACCGTTCGATTCCATGATCTCGCTCGTGACGCGGATGGCATAAGGATATTCCTTCAGCGGGATCATCGGCTCGATGCTGCGCTCGGCCAAGGCGCCGTGTCCGATTTCGCGGCGGCCCGGGCCGGAAATACGGCCGGTTTCGCCCACGGAAAAGTTCGGGAAGTTATAATGCAGGATGAATTTCTTGGTGGTTTCGCCGCCGGTGAAGGCATCGAATTCCTGGACGTCATCGCCGGTGCCGAGGGTCGCCAGCGTAACCGCTTGCGTCTCGCCACGCGCAAAAATCGCGGAGCCGTGCGCCCGGGGCAAAACACTGACTTCGCTGGAAATCGGGCGGACCTGGTCAAAATCACGGCCGTCGAGGCGTTTGCCATTATTCAAAATCAAACCGCGAACGGCTTCTTTCTGGATGTAGTAAAACGCGTCTTTGACGACGAAGTCATTGACCTTTTCTTCGCCGAATTTTTCGGTGAGCTTGGTACCGACTTCGTCCTGGATGGCTTTGACGGCTGATTCGCGCGCCAGTTTGCCGGGCGTCAGGAGCGCGGGAACAAAGCGGTCGCCCACCAGGTTCTTGGCTTCCTGTAAAATTTCATCGGGAACGACGTTCAGCGTGATCTGGCGTTTCTTCCGGCCTGCCTTGGCGGCGAGTTCCTTCTGCGCCGCGATCAACGGCAGGCAGCATTCCTGGCCAAACTTCAGCGCGGCATTGAAGTCCGCTTCGGTGATTTCTTTGGCCGAACCTTCGTACATGACGATGTCGGTTTCGTTGCCGACGTAGACCAAATCCAGGTCGCTTTCCAGCATGTCGGAGTGCGTGGGGTTGGCGACAAATTTTCCGTTGATGCGTCCCACGCGCACGGCGCCGAGCGGGCCGGCCCAGGGGATATCGCTGACCATGAGCGAGGCGCTCGCGCCAATGATGCTCAAAATGTCCGGGTCATTCTCGCCATCCGCGCTCAGGACGACGGTCTGCACCTGCACTTCGTTGTACCAGCCCTTGGGGAAGAGCGGGCGAATGGGGCGATCCGTGAGGCGGCAGGTGAGGATTTCTTTTTCCGTCGGCCGGCCTTCGCGTTTGAAATAGCTGCCGGGGATTTTTCCGGCGGCGGCGGCTTTCTCGCGGTAATCCACGGTCAAGGGGAAAAAGTCCTGGCCTTCTTTGGCCTTGGTGGCCGCGACGGCGGCTACGACGACAATGGTTTCCCCCAATTGTACGGTCACGGCTCCATCAGCTTGTTTGGCGAGTTTCCCTGTTTCGATAGTAATCTGCTTGTCGCCCAGTTGGGCGGTTATTTTCTCTGGCATATGGTTTTGCTCCGCGCTGCCAGAGGAACTTCAGTGAACCCCGAAAGTTTCGGAGCTGATTGAAATTTCCCGGCAGAGCGGCATTTTCGTTCGCGAAGTTTGGTTTAAAAGAATTGGGCCGTTCGCGTTTCAGCCCAAGCTTGCTTGCCGCGAGACACGTCCTCCGGAAGGAGCGAAGTGTCCCGCAAATTGTTAGTGGCGCAGTTTGAGTTTTTTCGCGACGGCCTGGTAGCGTTTCACATCTTTGCTCTGGAGATAATCCAGCAGACGGCGGCGCTGGCCGACCATCATCAAAAGCCCGCGGCGTGAGCTGTGGTCTTTTTTGTTGCCCTGCAAGTGTTCCGTCAAATGATTGATGCGCTGCGTCAGCAACGCGATCTGCACATCCGCCGAGCCGGTGTCGCCGTCATGTGTCTTAAACTGCTCTATCGTCTTTGTTTTGGCTTCCATAAAAAAATAAGTTTAGTCAGGTGCCGTGACCATGTAAAGCGAATTGCAAGGAGCGTTTCGACAGGCAAGCCAGGGCGCAAAAGCAGATTGTCGAATCATTCTGAGAAAATGCTTTTTTGGTTTATACAACCTTATTTTAGCGGTTCTGTTTTTCGTAAGTAGTTTATTTGGAGCAATTTATTTTTATTGCATATTCAAGGATATCGGTCGTAAGTTGTAGTATAATTTATGTCGAACGCTACGAAAGTATCAGCTTTAGCGAACGATTTGTTGAAGAACTCCTCGCTTTATAGGGAATTTCAGGCAGAGCGCGAGGAAATTCTCAAGCACAAGTGGATTGAGTCGGAAAAAGCCGGTCATGATATTGGGTTTGAGCGTGCCTTGACAGATTGGATAATCAAACACAGGACAGCCTGGCGGAAAGCCCGCCAAAACGCTGCTAATAATTAAAAAACTGCTCCTTTAACGCAGCCCCGTGAGGTTGCGAAGGAAACATGAATACGAAACGCGAAACGCGAATCGCCTGCGCATCATGGCCAGGTTCGATTCGCTTTTTAATTTTTAAAACCTTCCTGCCTTCTGCATTGGTATTGCCCGTTGGTCTATTAAACATGGTAGGGACGCGCTCCTGCGCGTCCACGGCCGACCGGGAGGTCGGCCCTACCACGATTCACGAGGTGACGCATGCCTGAGTCCACGATCATCCTCGATGCCACGGCGATTGGTCGCGCGCTGGCGCGTATTGCGCATGAAATCGCCGAGCGCAATGAAAATTCTGCAGAGGTCGCGCTGGTCGGCATCCCCGCCGGCGGCGACGCGCTGGCGCAACGCCTAGCCCAATTGCTCTCGGACATTTGGAAGCACTCCGTCCCTGTTGGCAGCCTCGATGTCTCCATGCACCGCGACGACCTTGACCGCCGCGCCGCGCCCAAGGTCCATCCTACGGTCATGCCCTTCGACGTGAACGGCAAGACGGTGGTGCTTGTGGACGATGTGCTGTTCAGCGGCCGGACGATTCGCGCGGCCATGGACGCCATTAACGATTTTGGCCGGCCGAAAAAAATCCAACTGGCCGTGCTGGTGGACCGGGGTCATCGCGAGCTGCCCATCAAGGCGGATTTCGTCGGTAAAAATGTGCCGACTGCGTTGGATGAAAAAATTCGCGTCCGTGTTGGTGAAAAAGACGAAGTGATTTTGGAGCGCAAATGAGCTGGAACAAAAAAGACCTTCTCGATATCGAATCGCTCACGGCGGAGGAAATTACGACCGTGCTGGATACGGCGAGGGCGTTCAAGGCTGTCGGCGAACGTGCGATCAAGAAGGTTCCGGCGTTGCGCGGGAAAACGGTAGTGAATTTGTTTGTCGAGCCGAGCACGCGCACGCGCATCAGTTTTGAACTGGCCGAGCAACGCTTGAGCGCGGACATTATTAATTTTTCCGCCGAGGCATCGTCATTCAAAAAAGGCGAGACGCTTAAGGATACGGCGCTGAACCTTCAGGCGTTGAACGCGGATTTCATTGTCATCCGGCACAGTGCGAGTGGCGCGCCGCATTTTCTCTCCCGCGTTTTGGATGCCCGCATCATCAATGCCGGCGATGGCGCACACGAACATCCCACGCAGGCGTTGCTGGATGTCTTTACCATTCGCGAACGGAAGGGGAAAATTGACGGGCTGAACGTGACCATCCTGGGCGACATTCTTTACAGCCGCGTGGCGCGTTCCAACATCTGGGCGCTGATGAAAATGGGCGCAAAGGTCACGCTGTGCGGGCCCTCGACGCTCGTGCCCAAGACTTTCGAACAGATGGGCTGCCGCGTGACGTACAGCGTGGATGAGGCGCTGCGCGACGCGGACATCATCCATCTCCTGCGCATCCAGCATGAGCGCCAGCGCAAGACGATGTTTCCCGGCATCGGCGAATACACGCAGCTCTTCGGCCTCAACAAAGCGCGCCTGGCGAAGACCAAGCCCGACGCGCTCATCATGCATCCCGGGCCGATCAATCGCGGGGTGGAAATTGACAGTGAGATTGCCGATTGTGAACGGTCGGTCATTTTGGAGCAGGTCACCAACGGGCTGGCCGTGCGCATGGCGGTTTTGTTTTTGCTCAATGGCGGGATCGGGCCGCAGGAAGTGGCGTGATTGCGGTGAAGCACAACGTAACTCTTTCTTACGAGTTACGATTTTTATTTTTGGCGACAGCAGCCTGGTCTAGAAGTTGATGCCGGCTACTAATGTCCCATGAGGAAAGCCCAGACGGCGTAAGCACCATTGAGCGATGAGCAAAAGCCGAAGGTGGTATATTGGTCTTTCGGGCCGGTCGGCAAATCGGAAACGTTTCTGATGGAAACCCAATTTTTGAATCCAATCGCCTGGCAGGCTTCCGCTACAAATGCGTCATTTTCATCAAGGGTAGCGCCCATCTTGCGATACTGGTCTAAGTTCTTGCTTTCCTCGTCAATGTGATCGTTAGTGATGTGGGAATTGGTGACCACCGTGGTTGTTTCGCCGGCCGGGGCCTGATAATAAATCTTCGGTTTGCCGCTGGCCGGCTTTCTTCCGTCGGCAGCGCCAAGATTGGAAATAACGCACGTGTCTTGGTCAATAATGTGATTGTTAACGTAGTCGTACCAGCTGTCACTGCCGGCGGGAGGGTTGCTGCCTTTAATATTCGCCAGGCCGGTGAAGTGCATATTTTGTTTTTCCGCCGACAGGGTCAATCCGTAACGGGCGAGGTTGGTAACGACCACGTCTCCCACATCTATAATTTGCCAAATGCCGCCGCTGGTGCCGGTGGTGATAAGAAATTGGTAATGATGGGGCGCCTTTCCAACCACCTGCTCGAAAAAAGATTCTGAGGCGGCGGGCTGGGCTTTGGGGTGATACTCGCTTTTGAGCAAGACAACTGAGGCGCCGTTGACTTCAGTCTGGAAAAAGTAACCGTGGCACGTGGGTTTGGGATCTCCCGCCGGCAGCGCCAAATCTTTCAAGACCAGGGGAGTAAAATTATTCTCCTTCCCGGTTGTAAAATGATATTTGCTTTGTCCCAGAACCTTGGCGAGAGCGCCGGTTTCCGCCTCGGTCCAGGTGACGATCAGGAATTTCGCCGTGGGCAATGCGGCCACAGTTGCCGTGCTGGGTGCGGCAGCGGAAACCTTCAGGTCAACGGCGGTGGTTACGGGGCATTCTCCACATTTCATATAAGTCTGCTATTAATCACGGTTTGGTTTTGCGGGCAATGCCAATGAGTTGCCTGTAGCGGACATTTGAGTTATCGGGACAGAAGCGCCGGAATTTTTTTGCTTTTTAAATTCCAGGGGAGAGGCGCCGTAACGCGATTTAAACGCGTGCGAGAAATGTGAGACGGTCTTGAATCCCAAATCGAAAGCGATGGTCTTCACCAGCTTGTTATTTTCCAACATGAGGGCGGCATCCGTTAACCTCTGTTCATTCAGCCACTGGCGCGGGCTGCTGTTAAATAATTTGCGGGTATAGCGGCGGACCTGGCGCGGGCAGACTTCGAGCAGGTTCGCCAGTTGCCGGGTATTGTAGGTCGCCTGCCTGGCGATCTTTGGCCACTCTTCGACCGCGTTAAAATCTTTGCGAACCATACCTGTCGTTTTGCCTGCTTGCGGGACGAGGGGAAGATAATAACCAATAACCCGGTGCATTAGAACAGGAAATCATTGTTACGTTTGCCCGACAAACGTGTTACGTCCGGCTAACGTGGTCTTGCCAGGTTGGCTTTTGATTAAATAATAATGAACTGACCTTTAAGCTGAGAAGATATGAAGGACGGGCAGGTCTCTAAACTATTTGCGGCAACAGAAAATCTCTTCTGCTTTAAACCCCGATGGGATGCCACGCGGTCTTAAATTCCACGGTGTCCAAAATCCAATAGGGATCTTCCACGGCAGCGGCGAACCAATCTTCGGGCGCGTGCTGCGAATAGCGTTTCAAATTGATTGCCGTGCCGCTTTGTAATTTCGTGCTCAGTTCCGCATCGCCCGCGCCGTCCACAATGGCGTTCACATCCATGTGCGAAGCAATGTGCGAGGCGAGTTCGGCGCGTTTGCCGGCGAGGATGTTCACCACGCCACCGGGCAAATCGCTCGTCGCGAGGATTTCCGCGAAGGTCAGGGCGGGCAAAGGAAATTTCTCAGACGCAACGGCAATCGCCGCATTCCCGCTCAGGATCACTGGTGCGATGAGCGAAACCAGCGAGAGCAGCGATGGCTCGTCCGGTGCAAACACGACGACGACCCCTGTCGGCTCCGGCGTCGTGAAATTAAAGTGCGATGAAGCAACCGGATTTACGCTGCCGAAGATCTGCTGATATTTATCCGTCCAGCCGGCGTAGTGCACCAGGCGGTCGATGGCCACGGTGACTTCGCGTTTCGCCTTTGCGGCGCTGGCGTTAGTCGAGCGCGCAATTTCGTTGATCAATTCACCCGCACGGTTTTGCAGCATCTCGGCGGCACGATAGAGAATTTGCCCACGATTGTAGGCGGTCGCTTTGTTCCAGCCATCGAAGGCCCCGCGTGCGGCGGTGACGGCATCGCGCGCATCCTTGCGCGAGGCGTGTGAGAAGTTGTCGAGGTGTACGCCTTTAGCGGACTTCGCGGGCAGATAGCGTCCGCTCTCGCTGCGCGGAAATTTCCCGCCGATGAACAGCTTGTAGGTTTTTTTGATGTCGAGGCGCGTGCTCACGGTTTCCTCCTGGGCATCAGCCCTAAAAGAATTTCTATGGCCCCGGCGATGGTCAGCACGATGCCACCGATCTGGAAATAGGTTTCCCGGTTGCTCGGCGCGCCGGCCCATGCCTGTTGGATCTGTTCACCTAAAGCGTGCGCCATGTCGTGCGCCCGCACCAGCAGGATAATTCCAACAGTGAGGAGAACGGCCCCGATGGCTAATTGTATGATTCTTTTTTGCATATTTAGTTACGCGCCCTTGCGTTTCACAAAACCGATGATGAGCAGCAGTACCACCGCGCCGACGAATGCGGTGACCAGGGAGCCGATCAGATTATTCGCTCCCAGACCAAGCAGGCTAAAGATAAATCCGCCCAGGACCGCCCCGACGATGCCGACGATAATATTGCCGATGATGCCGAAGCCGTGACCTTTCACCACCGCGCCGGCGAGAAACCCGGCGACCAGTCCGATAAGAATAAACCAAACGAAGTTCATATGATTAATGGGTTATGGGTTAATGGTTGTTATCGTGCCTAACTTATCCGGCAATACCCCGCCAATCCCTGGACCCCGCCTTCACGGCCAAAGCCGCTTTCCTTGTACCCGCCAAACGGGCTTGTCGGATCAAATTTATTGTACGTGTTCGCCCAAACGACGCCAGCGCGCAATTTATTGACCAGCTTGAAAATCTTGCTGCCTTTGTCTGTCCATACGCCCGCGCTTAGGCCGTAAGGAATATTATTCGCGCGCTCGAACGCCTCCTCCGGCGTGCGGAAGGTCATCACACTCAGCACCGGCCCGAAGATTTCCTCCTGCGCCACGCGGTTCGCCATAGTCACGCCCGTGAGGAACGTCGGCGGAAACCAGTAGCCTTTCGCCGGCAGCGGGCATTGTGATTGCGTCACTTCCGCGCCTTCGTCCGCGCCGCTGCGCACGAGCATTTTGATTTTCTCAAGTTGCGGTTTGGAATTAATCGCGCCGATGTCTGTGTTTTTATCGAGCGGATTACCCACGCGCAACGTGCGGATGCGGTCGCGGAGCTTGCGGATGACCGTGGGGAAAATTCCTTCCTGCACAAACAGCCGCGAACCGGCGCAACACACGTGCCCCTGGTTAAAATAAATGCCGGCGATAACGCCTTCGATGGCCTGGTCAATCGGCGCGTCCTCAAACAAAATGTTCGCTGCCTTCCCGCCGAGTTCGAGCGTTAGTTTCTTCTTCGTACCGGTGATCGCCTGCGCGATGCGTTTGCCCACTTCTGTGCTGCCTGTGAAGGCGAGTTTATCAATGCCCGGATGATTCACCAGTGCCGCGCCCGTCTCGCCCGCGCCGGTGACGATATTCACCACGCCGTCCGGCAATTCTGCTTCCTGGAAAATCTGCGCCAGCCGCATAGCCGTGATGGATGTCGTTTCTGCCGGTTTCAGGACGACGGTATTGCCGCAGGCCAGCGCCGGGGCAAGCTTCCAGGCTGCCATGAGCAGTGGGAAATTCCACGGGATGATTTGTCCCACCACGCCGAGCGGCTGCGGATTTTTCCCGGGGAACGCGTACTTCAATTTATCCGCCCAGCCCGCATGATAAAAAAAGTGCGCTGCCACCAGCGGCAAATCGATGTCGCGGCTTTCCTTGATGGGCTTGCCGCCGTCCATGGTTTCCAGCACCGCCAGCTCACGCGCCTTTTCCTGGATGATACGCGCGATACGGTACAGATATTTCCCCCGCTCGCGGCCCGGCATTTTGCTCCACACCTTTTCGTATGCCGACCGCGCTGACTTCACGGCCTTGTCCACGTCAGTCGCATTGCCCGCCGCGATTTCCGTCAGTTTTTCTTCCGTGGCCGGGTTGATGGACGGAAAATATTTTCCCGAATGTGGCTTCACCAATTTCCCGCCAATGAACAATTCATGCCTTGGCGTGATGACGTAACTTTTCGAATCCTCCGGCGCAGGCGCGTAGTCCCATTTGCCGTCAAAATTCAATCGCCGTTCGCGCAGGGGGACGACGGGCTGAGAGGAAACGGTCGCGACGCGTTTCGAAGAAAGTTTGGTAGGTTTTAATTTATTTTTCATAACACCGGCGCAGGATTCGTCCCTATTCGTTTAGTCGTTTCTATCAAAGCTGAACGCTTAGCCTCCCTCTCCCCCGATGGGGGCGAGGGTGAACGCAGCGGCGCATGTGTGCGTTTGCTGGAAAGCTCTTGGGGCTTGTTTTTCATTTTTTACGGCAGCGAAAAATAATCCCCGGCCTGGTAATTCCCGTCCACGGTCTTGGCAATTTGCATCAGTACATCGTTCACCAATGTGCTGGCGCCGAAGCGGAACAGCTCCGGCGTGAGCCAGTCATCGCCGAGTGTTTCTTTCACCATCACCAGGTACGCCAGCGCCTGCTTCGCGTTGCGGATGCCGCCGGCCGGCTTCATGCCCATGCGTACGCCCGTGGCAAAGAAATAATCGCGAATCGCTTCCAGCATCACTAGCGTCACCGGCATCGTCGCCGCCGGGTTGACCTTGCCCGTGCTGGTCTTGATAAAATCTCCGCCGGCCTGCATGGCAATTTCGCTGGCCAGACGCACGTTGTCGTACGTCACCAATTCGCCCGTTTCTAAAATCACTTTCAGATGCGCCGGGCCGCAAGCCTGTTTTGTGGCAGCGATTTCATCGAACACCTTCGCATAGTCGCCCGCCAAAAAATCTCCGCGGTCAATCACCATGTCGATTTCATCCGCGCCATCGCCGACTGCGCGGCGCACTTCCTCCAGCTTGGTGCGCAGGGGAAATTGTCCGCTCGGAAAACCCGTGGCGACGGAGGCCACATGGACATCTGAATTTTCTCCGAGAAATTTGACCGCGTACTTCACCATGTTGGGATACACGCACACCGCCGCACACGACGGCACGGCGTATTTGGATTCGGCGGGCTGGAGCGCTTTGCGGCAGAGATAGGCCACCTTGCCGGGGGTGTCTTTGCCTTCGAGCGTGGTCAGGTCCATCATCGAAACGGCCAGCTTCAGGCCGGCAAGTTTGGCGGACGTCTTGATCGAACGTTTGGTGAATGACGCGGCCCGTTCCTCCGCCATCACGGCATCCACGGTGGGCACGTCCCATCGCCGGGGTACGACAGCGGAACGTTCCTGGATTGCGACTGCTTTCATGATGACCGATTTTGAACCTGAATCCACAGTCCGTCAACGCCGCGCTGCTCCGGCAAATTCCGCGATTTTGCCGGTTGACATGCCCTACCCATTGGTCTTAAGAATTCTGGAAAGCGAGTAACCCAAATATTATGAATGGCATCAATCCTCCGCCCCTTGAGTCTTCCGGGTCCGCATTGCCGCCGAAAACGTCCGCGCTCGCGATATGGAGTTTAGTCCTGGGCATTCTCAGTCTGTTGGGTTGCTGCATTCTGGTCGCTATTCCCGCTGTCATTTGTGGGCACATGGCGCTGGGTAAAATTCGAAAGTCTTCCGGGATGCTGCAAGGAGAGGGGCTGGCCATTGCCGGCTTGATCACCGGTTATATTGGAATGGTACTGTGGGTCCTTTTAGCGTTGATCGCTATTCCCAATTTTGAGAAAGCGCGGCAGACAGCACAAATGAACATGTGCATTAATAATTTACGGCAAATCGACGCAGCGAAACAGGAATGGGCCATGGAAAATTCCAAGCCGGCCGATACAGTGCCCACAGAAAACGACCTCACCCCTTATTTGCAAAACCATGTCATGCCTCATTGCCCCGCCGGGGGAGTTTACACCATCGGCGCGGTAAACGAGCCGCCCACCTGCTCGGTTCCCAACCACGTTTTGGTGGAAAAGTCCCCAACTGGCAGGTAACCATCCAGTTACAGTTCCCCGCAAGATGCGCTCGCGCCCGCCGTATAGGCTGGTGAGAGCCGTATGATTGAAAATATAAATTTGAATCAGGTAAAAGCCGGAGAGTATTGCGGCTGCGGGGGTTACGCATGGGGCTTGGGATTACATACGGACGCCGCAACTCGCCGAATGACAGAAAGGCGGTTATTATGAACAGGAGACATACAGAAGCATCTAATATAATGAATGGGTCGCGGATATATTTCCCAATGAAGAAAATCCTCCATCTTTTCCTGGTCGTCTTCGGGCTGGCTTTCGCCGCCCGGGCGCAGGATGAAGTTCCGCCGCCCCTGGCCGCCGCGCCGGCGTTCACCGATGTGCAGCTCGACCAATTGCTGGGACCAGTCGCTCTTTATCCGGATCCATTGATCGCCGTGATGCTGCCCGCCTCGACGCTGCCGACGCAAATCGTGATGGCGGATCGTTATGTCGGCAACGGGGGCGACCCCAACCAAATGGACACGCAAACCTACGACCAAAACGTTATTGCGCTCGCGCATTATCCGGACGTTTTGAAATGGATGGATGATAACTTGAATTGGACCACGCAACTCGGCCAGGCCTTTGCCAGCCAGCAGCAGGGCGTCATGAATTCCATCCAGCGCCTGCGCCTGCAGGCTTATAACCTGGGCAACCTCCAATCCACTCCCCAAATCCAGGTCATTAACGACAACGGCTACATCGAGATCCTCCCGGCCAGCGGAAGCAATCTCTATGTCCCCGACTATCAACCGGCCCAGGTTTATTATCAGCCAGCCTACGGCGCGCCCTTCATTACTTTCAGCGTTGGTTTTGTGATTGGGCCCTGGCTGTGCAGCGATTTCAATTGGCACAATCACCAGGTGGTTTGCTGGAACCATTATTATCCGCGCCCGCACGGCTGGTGGCATGAACCGCCCTCCCAACGCCAGGCATATTTCGCCGCCGGCCATGTGAACGTTTGGAACCCGAACAATCGCGGCGGAATCATCGCTCATAGCGATTACCATGGGCTCAACCAGAATTACCAGGGCGCCGGCGGCTGGAACAGTCATCCCGGATATAACCCGGGCAACCCCGGGGCCAATAATTGGAACAATCACCCGGGAAATCCCGGCGCGAACTGGAACAATCACGTGAACGAACGGGATACGCACAATTGGAACCAGCCTATCCATGCCGAACCCGCACCCGGTTCGCCCCAGTATCATCCGCCCGTCAGCCACAATGATGATAATGACGTTATCCGTGACCAAACACCGCGTAACTCTGGACCGTTCAACAACTCCGCTCCCCAAAACCCCGGCTACCAGCCGCATTCCGCGCCGCCCTCCAGCGGTGGCTGGAGTGGTTCGCATAGCGGTGGCAATGCCGGTAACACTGGCCGGAGCGGTGGTGGATATCATGGAGGCACCGGCGGCGGCTCCAGCGGAGGAGGCGGTTATCATAGCAGTGGTGGTGGTGGTGGCGGTGGAAATAGCGGTGGCGGCCACAGCAGCGGCGGAAGCTCGAGCGGCAACTCAGGCGGCGGTGGCGGTGGTAACGGGCATCACTAAGCCTTTCACCGCAATAATTACTAACAGGACAGGCATCTTGCCTGTCCTTTTTTCATTAACATGGTCACTCCCGGCAAAAGGTTGACGTCCTCCGGCTAAATTGATATTTGGGGTATTAGAAGCCTATGCCCACCACCCTGACCATCCACGATGAAACGGCCTCGGGCGAGAAGACCAACACCCTGACGCTCGATTGTCTCACCGAAAATTTGACCGTGCGCGAGCTGATTCGCGCCCGCATTTACCAGGAAGTGCAGGATTACAACCGGAAAGAGCCGGAATTTTTTCGCGGCCTGGTTGAACCCACCAATGCCGAAAGAGTCCTCAACGGATTCAAGCTCAAAGCCAAACGCAAAATTGACTGGCAGGAGCAATACGAAAAAGCCCTCGAAGAATTC
>DATJXK010000249.1:0-6509 GCA_035500235.1 Pseudomonadales bacterium
GCGATAATAGATATATTTGATGGCTGCATTTTGGAAGGCAATCACACCTTCCTCATGCCGCCACCAATTGCAATCAAAAGCTGAAATCAACCAATCAAACGCTAAAACGCTTACATTCTAAAATGCTGAAAACAGAAATCAGTACATCAGGCGATAATAGATATATTTGATGGCTTCATTTTGGAAGGCAACCACACCTTCCTCATGCCACCACCAATTGCAATCAAAAGCTGAAATCGACCAATCAAACACTGAAACGCTGACATTCTGAAATGTTGAAAGCTGAAATCAGTACACCAGGCGATAATAGATGTATTTGATAACCTCATTTTGGAAGGCAATCACACCTTCCTCATGCCGCCACCAATCCCTTGTCCGGTAGCGAACTGGATTAACCGGGACAACGCAAACTTCAGTTTTCAAACCCCTGAGTTCCTGATTGAAAATCCAGAAGGCTCGGCGGGTGTGGAAAGGGTCTGTGGGAATGATAATGGACTTCGCGCCGGTCTTGTCAACCCAGGCACGAACAGCCATGGCTTCATCATAGGTGCTGGCCACGTTGGTGCCGATCATCGTCATGGCCGTCTCCGGGACATTGTTGCTCAACAGGATTCGCCTCGTCAGTTGCGCTTCCGGCGAGACGATACCCATTTCCTCGGCGGGGCCGGGTCGCACGTCCGTATAGAGAATCATGGGAGCAACTCCTTCGTGGTACAGCTTGGCCGCGGCGAACGGACGGTTTTCGACGCCACCGCCCAAAACCACAATGGCATCGGCTTTGGTCACCGGGTCGTTGACCACCCAGGCATCGGCCAGTCCCGTGAGCAAGGGTGCGCGAAAAACATAGCCGGCGCCCACGAGCAGACCGGCCATCGCCAAGGTCCAGGCGAGGCGGCGAAGGAAGCGATTCTGAAAAGCCCACATTCCAAAAAGCTAACAAGCTGAAATACTCAAAGTGAAAAGCCAAAACGCTGACATTCTAAAACACTGAGATGCTGAAATGCTTAATGTGAAAAGCCCAAAAACTAAAATCAGAAATTGGGAGAGCAGTAATCAATCTAAAACTCTAAACCCTGACATTCTAAAACACTGAGATGCTGAGATGCTTAATGTGAAAAGCCCAAAAATTAAAATCAGAAATTGGGAGAGCAGAAAGCAGAAATTCATTTCAGGTTTCATATTTTCTGCTTTCGACTTTGGTTTTTAGCTCTTGGCTTTTGTCCTGTTGATCATCGTCGTGAAAATCGCCATCAGTTCATCAGCTTCCTTTTCCAGCGGCTCTGTGAGAACCGGAGCAATCCCGCACTCCTCGCGCAAAAGCTCAAACCAAAGTGCCGACTCGTCAGCTTCCTGCAAGGCACCACCCAATTTGGAAATAAATTCGTCATCTGACCTTGCCCGCGATGCCTCGCGGGTGTGGGCCGCAACGGAGGTTCCTGATCGCAACAACTGCTTTCCCAGGACTCTAACCTCTTCCCGCGCTTTTGGCAGTTTTACATACAGGCGTATGGCATGTGCCGCAAACAACTTGGTTCGCGCCCTGAATTCATCTGTAAGTCTCCCTCGCATTTCTTTTTCCCCAATTTCAACTTTCCACTTTGCCTCCTCGTTTCTGCTTTCTGTTTTCAGATTTTCAATTTTTGCTTTCCCGATTTCTATTTTCTACTTTCCCATCTCTGCTTTCCCCGCGGACACTTCGTGCCGGTCAATTCGCAGGCTCAGTTCTGCCTGGCCCACGATCTACTTTCCAATATTCGTTGTCTGACCGTTGCAGGTTGAGAGTCGTTAGCTCCGAACCGCCTGCGGCTCTGCAACCACCAGCATTCTTCTCTTTCTTCACTGTTCCGATCACTGAGGGCCGAGAATCCCTGGACACCCAACTCCCATTGACCGGTAAATCCAAACTTCAAACATCAAATCCATGGATCTTTCTGAAATCGCCGGTTCATGATTGTTTCGCCGAAGGATAATAATCCGCATATTTGTAGTAACCATATGAATGCCCCGAGGTGTCGGCTCCGTTGAAGATCACCCCCAGGACCCGGGCCTGGCGCTGGGCAAGCAGTTCGAGCGCCTCCCGCGCCGCGCGTGCGCCGGAACGCCGGCTGCGCACCACGAAGAGCGTGCCATCCACCTTGGGCGCCAGACAACTGGCGTCATCCGCCGCAAACAGCGGGCTGCTGTCAATCACCACATAATCAAATTGCTCACGCCACCGGGCCAGAATTTGATCCAACCCGGAGCCCAGAAAGAGATCCCCGGGATTGCCGGAATTCAGTTCGCCGCAGGAAATGAACATCAAATTGGGCAGCGAGTCCGGCTGTACGACCTTGTCCGGGTCGCAGGTCCGGTACAGCAGCTCTGCCAGGCCCGGTTCCTTTTGAAGGCCCAACATGCGGTGCAAATGTCCCTTGCGCAGGTCGGCATCCACCAGCAACACGCGGGACCCGGAGAGCGCCAGCGTGCGGGCCAGATTGGCCGCCACGGTGGATTTGCCCTCACTGGGCATCGCGCTGGCAATGAGCAGGACTTTGGGCCGCTCGCCCTCCGTGGTCAGGAACAGCAGGGCCGAGCGGAGGCTGCGATATGATTCGGCGAAAATGTGCCGCGGATCGTTGAGGGCCAGCAGCGGCATAACGCTTTCTCCCTCCTGACTTACCTCCGGCAATAAACCAACCACCGTGTCGCCCAGGGCTGAATTGACTTCGGTGACCGAGGTAAAGCGATCATCACGAACGGCGATCAGAAAAACGATGCCCAGACCGGACCCCAAGCCTCCCACAATGGCCAGCATCAGCCCGGATTCTTCCTCTCTATAGGAGCGCTTTGTCGGCGAGGCATGAGCCAGAATGGCGAGTGTGCCATGATCAATGTCGCGGCTGATGCTCAGGTTTTGTACCATCAAGGCGAGCCGATCATACACATTCTGGGTCCGCTGGACGTCGAGTTTGAGCCGATCCGCCTCGGTGATACTGGCGTTGGCTTCGACGACCTTGTCTTCCCATTCGTGAATGGACATCAAAACGTTTTGGGTTTTGATCTGGTTGGCCTGGCGCTGGGCTTCCAACTGGTCGTGATTCTCGCGCTGGTACACGTCTTGCATCTGTTCTCCGCGCGAAATTTCCTCGTCCAGCTTGATAATGGTGGGATGTTTCGGGCGCAAATACTTGCCGAGCCGGGCGCGCTGAATTTTCAACAGCTCAAGGTCGTTAAGGGACGTTTGTTGGGCCGTGGTCGCGCCTTGCGGGAGCACTGAAGTCATGTCGGCGGCGAGGGCCAGCGTCCCGTTGGTGCCCAAAGCCGAGGCGTTGGTGACGTCGTCCAGGAGGCGGGCTTCCAACTGGAGGTCTGACAATTGGGTCTTGAGTTTGGTCAGATAGCTGCCGGCCACCGCGGCTTCCTCCTGCAGGATGGCCAGGTTGTTGGTCTGCTCGAAGGCCAGCAAGGCGTCCTGCCCATTTTTCAAGTCCCGCTCATAACGCTGCATCTGATCGGAAAGGGAGGCCAGGGTGTCCCCGGACACCTGGGCGCGGGTGGTCTTCATGTAATCCAGATAGGCCTGCATGACGGCGTCCAGAAAAGTCTGGGTGAAGAGCGGGTTCGCGCCGGTCGCCTGGATGTTGTATAAGGAGCTCCGGGGATTGGCGGAGACGGTCACATCGACCTTCAACGGCTCTCCATCCTTGTCCAGCACGATAGAATTGCGGTTGGTGGAAGCACCTAACAATGCCAGCGCCTGGTCCCGCATCGTCTGGCTCTGAAGGAAACCGCCCAACGTCCCGGAGTAGTCCTGCAGGTTCTCGGAAAAAGTCTCCCCCTCCGGCAGCGTCAGTTTCACGGTCTGAAACATGATGGCCCGGGAGATGAAGGTGGGCACCTTCCAATGCACGTAGGCGGCCTCCCCAACCATGCCGGCGGCCAGGGTCAAAGCCGGAATCCACCAATATCCCGGCAGGAAGGTCAGGAACCGGCGAAGCCGGAGAGCAGAGCGGCTCACACCCGGCTCTTCCTGTGGAGCGAGCGGCTCAAATTCCGGTTCTGGGCCCGGTAACAATGGCGTACTCACGGTTTAATCTTTGCTTTTGATGGCATGCATTCCATGCGGTGGCGACCCGGTTTAAAAATGAACCAACTTCTCAGGAACGTAGATGAGGTCACCCGGTTCCAGTTTCATGTCCGAATTGATTTTGCCGCCCTGCAGGATCCCTTCCACGTTCACGGTGTAGCTCTTGTCGCCTTCGCCGGGAATGCTACGGGTCAGTTGGACGCGGCGTCCGTCGGCATAATCGGTAAATCCGCCGGCCCGCATCACCGCCTTGCTTAGCGAAAAGGGTTCGTCGTTGGGAATGTCCTGTGGCCCGGGCATCCGCACCGCGCCCACCAAGTACACCTTGCCGCGGCTCCTCGCCTTCAAATCCACGCTGATGATGACGGTGGCCCGGTAATAATATTCCTTCTCAAGGGCAACCTTGAGCTCGAAGGCCAATTGTTTGCAGGTTTTGCCCTCAACCGGATAGCGGCCCAGGTAAGGAACCTCCAGGTCACCCGAGTCCATAACGGTCAGCAACTTGGGGTCGTCCTCGTCTTCGGTGATCTGGAAGCTGATGCGGTCGCCGATGGCCAAACGGTAGGAATCGTCCAACGCATCCATGCCATTCGTGGACAAGTTCCCGGTGGAATTCGTGCCCTCCCGGGCGGATGCCGAAGTTTTGACCAACTGGTTGGCGTTTGTAGCCATGCTGCTATGCAGGATGTTGGTCGAAGGTTGATACACCGGGAAATCGGTAAATAATGAATCACCGGCGGATAAACTGGAAGCGCCCCAAAACAGGCCGAGGACCGCGAGCAGGAGTTTCCCGGGCAACTTGACGGCGGCCGCGCGACCCAGGGCGACGGTCCCTGGATTCAGGTCCGAGCGGAGACAGGATGGCAGCGGTTGGAAATTCATTGAGGGCGATAGGTGAGCAACAGGCCCACCACATTTTGCGTGTATTCGTCGCTGGGGAGATTGGAAGACCGGAGCGTAAGGCGGTAACTGACGCCCAAGGAGACTCTTTTCATCAGGGCAAAGCTGGCACCCACCGTGGCGCCGAGCCAGTTATAGGATTCCACGAAGTTGCCCGATATATTGCCCACGCCCTGGGTCCCGTTCTGGTAGGACAAAGAGCCGTTCAGATCCACGTATTTCATGACGTGCCAATGGACGGCGGGGCGAAAATACCAATCTTCGGTCAGGTCCGACTGGATGCCCAACTGAAACTCATGTCCGGCGTCGAGAGTATAACCGATGGCGTCGGTGATTTGATGGGAAATATTCAGGTCAACATACCACCCGTTCACGTCCGAGGTTTGGATGGATTGGCTGGTGTCCTGGAACCGATAGATGGTGTAGCCCCCCCGGGCTTCGATGCTAAAAGCCTTCCCCGCCTGCCAATCGACGTAAGCACCTAGACTGTAATTGTTGTTGTTATTCAGCACCGTCTCGTTGTAGGTGGTAAAGGCCGCGGTCCCTTCGATGCCGGGGGTGACGCCGGGATATACCTGCCAGCCCCCCCGCGCAAACAACATTTCGCTCGCCTGCTGCTGATAAGCATACTGTTCGGTGGTGGGAATGAGGTTCAAGTGATCATAACCGGTACTCAACGTGAGTTCGTTCAAGTCCCAGGTGGCACTCAGTCCGGCGGTATTGTTGATGGTGGCGTAACTGGCAGTCCCGGACAGAGTCGGCTGTTGCGACGTGTCCTCGATATAACTCACCCGGTCGTGAAGATTGATCCAAACATTCTTCACATAAATATCAAACGAAAGGTCGGTGCCGGACGAGAGGTACCAGGTGCTGTACTGGGGGTGTTCGAGATATTGTTGATAGCCAACGCCGACGTTCAGACTCAACAGATTATTTTGGGTAACGGGATAGCTGAGGTTCAGTTGCAGCCCCGGTTCCAAAATAAAATCCGAGAGGGGGTCGGTCTTTGAAATATTTATATTGTCATTCCAATCCACGCCAAACGAGGGCACGGCCAGCAGCCTGAAATCACCGGACTTGACGGTGTAGGGGAGGGATTCCAGCTGGACTTTCCTGGCCTCCGCGGCCGCCTCACCGGTCATTGAATTGCGCAGCGCTTCCTGGGCCGAGGCGCGGTAACATGACAGCAAGGCCGCCGTCATCAGGCATCCTCCCCAGGTGCCGGAGCAAAGCCGGGGCCGGTACCGCAACTGACCGGGGAAAAGAAGGGCAGACAACATGGGCTAAGGCACAAGCTTTCAGGGACGTGGAGTTGCCCGCTCCGGAACGGTGAGCGGTGAGTAATGTGCAATCGTTTGCCCATCCGCGTTTGTGTCCGGCGCTGTTTTTGACTCAGGCGGGTTCTTGAATGGAAAATTTCCCGGCCCCACGCGGACATTATTGGCGGGGGAACCGACAAACAGGGGGCACAATCCTTTGACCTGCAAAGGGCAGGTTGACTCGGTATCCGGGAAGCTGGCGGTTTGCGTCTTACCCGGCGCGA
>DATJXK010000250.1:0-6233 GCA_035500235.1 Pseudomonadales bacterium
CCCACAAGTAAGCGTTCCAAAAATGTTCAAAGTGTTGCCCCGGCTGACGCCGGCTAATAAGTGAAACGGCAAGAACCGCTACGCCCACTGCCGCCGCGATTCCAAGATATATCGCCAGTTTCCGCCATTGCTCGGGCCGCTTGGCGCATAGGTATACGGCCATGACGAATAATGGAAATACGGTTGACCAGTTCATGAGCATGAACAGGACCAACACCACTAGGGCAAGTATCTGTCCGGTGGGGTTCCTCGAGCTATTCGCCAGCCGGCCGGCAGCAAAAGATAACGCGGCCAACCCGAATAATTCAGGAAATGAGGTCAAGTCAATGGAGATGACACTATAGATAAAACCCGGACATAGGCAGAGGATGGATGCCAGCAGAACTCCGCGCATGCCGGTTCCGAAAAGGCTTATTACTCCCCCAAACGTTGCCAGCACCATAACAAAATCATAGAGTAATCCATAACCTCCCGCGGCTCCCGGCAACTCTCTAAACCAATATGGCACCAGCAGCAAATAAGGCCTGTGTCCCGGATAAATTAATGGCTTTTCTCCCGGTTCCATTCCGCCTGGATTGGCCAGCAGCTGGCCGTGTACATTCCAATAACCGTACTCATGCCAGTTGTGCAGGACGATGCTGGCATATGCGCCATCTGATTGGGTGCGGGCTTTCGGCAAGTGGGCATAACCCCAAAGATGAATACCGCACAAAAACAGGAATACGACAATCAATCGAGCGCTTTGTTTGGTATCACGAAGTTGCACGGCTGAAAAATACACGCTTTCATCAATCTGGTTCAAGGCTTCAGTAGGCCCGCATTGTTACGATTATCTTAAATATTATGAATTAGCCCTAATTTAATAGACAAGCATTCAGTCCTGCGGGAAAATTGAAGATTACGCAGGTCCTGGTGTATGAAACAATTCGTTCAAAATTTGTTGGCCCAATTCGGGTATGCCATCCGCCGCACAAGCACTCTTCAGGGCTACGCTCCCGGTTCGGCCACCCGGCCAATCGCAGAATTGAATCTGTTTCTCGAAGATCTTCGCGCGCGTGGTTTTGCCCCGCGTGGAATTATTGATGTCGGCGCCAACAAAGGCGAATGGACGCGTCTGGCACTTTCGATCTTCCCCAAAACTCCAGTGCTGATGATTGAGCCGCAGGAAGAAATGGAGACCCGCCTTTCGGAGTTAGCCAAAACCAATACGGATTGTTATTACATCAAAGCTGGGGCCGGCCGCCAAAATGGAGAATTGATACAAACGATCTGGGAAGATTCTGAAGGTTCTTCATTTCTCCCGGCAGAGAATCCTGATTTGCTCAAAACCGGCAAACAACGCAAGACGCGCATTGTAACCATTGACAGCGTATTGGCGCAAGATCACCCGCGCTTTGCGCCGGATCTGGTAAAGCTGGATATCCAGGGATTTGAGCTCGAGGCCCTTTCGGGTGCCGAAACGCTTTTCGGACGGACGGAAATATTCATCCTTGAGGCATCACTGTTTCCCTTTATGCCAAAACAGCCGATAGTTCGTGATGTCATTTCTTTTATGGCCGACAGAGAATATGAGCTTTATGACATTCCCGGCCGCTGCCGCAGGCCCCACGATGGCGCGTTGGGCCAGGTGGACTTGGCTTTTGCCAAAAGCAAAGGAACTTTTCGCAAATTCACGGATTGGTAAGAGTTCTAAGTTATACCAGGGAATTTTTGGGCTAATTTACCCCGGCATCTGAGAACTCTATTGAAATAATCCCCAGTCTATTTACCATGATTAAAAATGTCACTTTTGTCGTTCATCTACAGGCAATGGCTGAATAATTGTGACAGCGATAATTTTGGCCGGAAAATTTATTCCACCTTCTTTAAAATCCTCCGCCGCCTCATCCTGCGTTTCTCCGACCCGGCCATTAAAATGCCAGTGAGGGATAATACCCTGTGGATGCCGTTTTCGCACTTTTTGCCATACTACGTTCATGTAGATCCCCAGTATGATACTCTGTTAAACCGCATCGCTCAGTTTATTCGCGCCTCGCGGGGGCGCGTTTCCGGTATCGATTGTGGCGCTAATATTGGTGACACCATTTTAGCCTGTTCTCCCGCGGACACTGATCGATTCCTGGCGATTGAACCGCATCCTGATTATTTTGCTTACCTGCAACGAAACCTTGGCTCACGAAGTAATGTTCGTTTGCTCCATGCCTTATGCGGTGCCGAAGACGGCAAAACCGGCGTTCATATTGAGGCACGCCGGGGGACTGCCCAAACCATTAAGGCAAACGATGGCGAGACTAAGGTTGCTTCCGTAAGACTGGATACATTGCTCCAGGATAATGCCGGTTTTCGCGACTGTAATTTCTTAAAAATTGATACCGATGGCCATGATTTCGATGTCATTCGGGGAGCCGGGGAATTGATAAAGAGCGTCAAACCTGTAGTCTTTTTTGAGTGCGACATCTTTCAAAACACCCATT
This sequence comes from Pseudomonadales bacterium, assembly GCA_035500235.1. Taxonomy (GTDB): domain Bacteria; phylum Verrucomicrobiota; class Verrucomicrobiia; order Limisphaerales; family UBA11358; genus UBA11358. The sequence goes on from DATJXK010000250.1 coordinate 2,475, forward strand.
TTGTGGAAGATGTCATAGACATCCTTAAGTTTTTTGCCGGGGCGGGATACCCGGACGCTCTTATCTATGACAATCAAGGGTATTTTCTCTGTCGGGTTGACCCCCAAGACCCTGGTTCATTTGCGTTTTTTTTGTTCCATAAATGCACTACGCAACGCTACTACTTTGATGTTTTGATGCTTCCCGAAAAAAGCAGGTTCCTTGGAGACGAATTGAATTATTACACCAGCTTGGCTCCCGGTTCAAATTGCCAAATCGCCGCAAAAAAAGCGGCGGAATTAATTAGATCCACATTGGTATGAGCGAAGACACCGCCGCGTTTCCTAAATTATTGGTGGCGACGGATTTTCCTCCAAATATTCCGGGGGGGGGCGGGGCCATCGTCCGCCAAATGCTAAAAGACTGGCCCGTAAATAAAATTTTCTGGTGGAGTACTACCCGGGATAAAAATCAGTTCTTTGGCCAAAACGTGGCTAAACATTTTGTCGCCAATATTCCGCCCAGACTATACCCCAACAAGCGCGGCAAAATTTTGAAGAACATGTTTTTGGAAACGGCTTGGAGACCATGGGCAGCCTCGCATCTCCGCAAGACCTTGGAGACTGTCCGGCCGGACGTCATTTGGGCGATCCCCCATGGCTGGAGCATTCCACCCCTTGCCGATGCCCTGTTGAGGGCAAATGTCGGACTACACTTTTCCATCTATGATTATCCAGACAATCGCTCGACCATTGGCCGTTTCGGGGCCAATCGTTGCCGGCAGATGGCTAAACAGGTGGATGAATTATATGTCCGCGCCACCACGCGGGACGTCATCTCTCAACAGATGATGGACGACTTGCAAGTGCGAATGGGAGTTCCCGGGGCAATCAATCGCGCCGGCTTGGAAAGTGAGGATTTCAATTACTTGCAGGCGGAGCCAAAGACACAAAACAAATCGATCCGCATAGCTTATGCGGGTACGATCATTGCCGAAGAAACATTTGCGGTGTTCGCAAAAGCGCTGGCGAAACTTCGTGGCCAACTCCCGTTGCCTTTGACATTGGATTTCTTTGGCGACCATTCGTATCGCTCGCAGCCATGGTTTAATGCGGATTGGATGATTGAGCATGGCTCACTGAACATTCAGGAACTGGGCCGGGCCTTAAAGGAATGTACCTGGGGATTTTCGCCTATGGAACTGACGGATGACAACGCGCGATATAACCGTTTTAGTCTGCCCACCAAAGTCGTCAGCTATCTCGCCGCGGGTTTGCCCGTGATTTCGTTAGGCCACCCCGAAAGCACTATTGTGAAATTAGCCTCCCAATACGATGTTGGGATCTGCCTTGCCGAAAGCAATGTTGACGATTTGTGCCTCCGGCTGAGTTCCGCGTTGTCAGAAATTAATCCTCGCACGAAATTTCAGCCGGGAATCCTGCGCTGCGCCTCCGCGGAATTTGACGCGCGCTCCATCCGTAAAACCCTTTACGAAAATTTCCAAAAATGCGCTTCCGCTTTCCGATAAACTGCCTTTTCGATGGAACCCGGCCGCCTCGTTCGGAAAACCTGTTTTTGCCCAATAAAATAAAGCAAATCTGTGGCAATCAATCAATGCATCGCCAACCCTAATAGCCTCCAATTTCCTTTTCTACAAGAAATCTCAACACTACCAAATCATTATTTCTTGAACAAATCGGATTGCCGATACTCCAAATATTGCTAAAATGAGATAATTAGACCGATATTCGAATGACTAATGACCCAGCCAATATTGCCCAGGCTCTTCGTTCTCTTGCAGTTTATGGGATATGCGCCTTGTTGGCCATAGTCATCGGTGTCATGATGACCAATCCCTTGACTTATTCCTCCCTGGGGTTTGTTGGCGTGGTCTGCGCGGTCTTGTTTATCCCGATCCTGCTGCGATGGCATATTCCGATCACGATCATTTGCTGGAGTTTGCCTGTTTCTATGTTCTTCCTGAAAGGGGATCCCAGCATTTGCCTGGTCATGATTACCATCAGCCTGACTATTTCAATAGTCGAACGGACATTGAATCAAACGCATTTTATTAAAGTGCCGCAAATTACCTGGCCGCTGTGGTTCTTGATTGCCGTGATTCTTCTGACCGCCAAGCTGACCGGCGGGTTTGGTCTTGAAGCCTTTGGCTCCGAGGTTTATGGCGGGAAAAAATACATATTTCTGGTCGTAGGTATTCTAGGTTATTTTGCTCTCACAGCTCGGCCCATTCCCAGGGAAAAGGCGCGATTGTACGTGAGCTTGTTTTTCCTGGGCGGGGCGTTCGGTTTTATTCGGGACCTTTATCCGGTTATGCCACATTTCATGGAACCCCTTTTTTGGCTGATTCCGCCTATGCCTTTCGACGCAGGTGGAATTCAGTTTGGTACCACCCGGTTGATTGGCACTGCTTGGGGGGCAACCGGTTTTATTGGTGCCATGGTCGCTTTTTACGGGCTTCGGGGTATTTTTCTCTCAGGCAAACTATGGCGTCCAATCCTGTTAGTCATTGCTCTTTTTCTTGTGTTCTTCGGCGGTTTTCGGTCAGCCCTCATCACTGTCGGTGCGACCTTGATTTTGCAGTTCTTCCTTGAAGGACTGCACCGGACAAAGTTAATGCCCTTCGTCGTTATATTTACGCTGGCATTCGCTGCCGTCGCCCTTCCTTTGGCGTCTAAGCTTCCTTTCACCTTTCAGCGAACCCTGGCGTTCATTCCGGCGGATTGGATTGATCTCTCATCGGATGCGCGGGCCGCGGCCGATGCCAGTACTGATTGGCGTATACAAATGTGGAAAGGTTTGCTGCCGCAAATCCCGAAATATCTCATCGTGGGGAAAGGTTACGCCATTTCGATGGAAGACTACGCCACCATGGGTACGGATTCCGCATTTCATTCAGCCGACGCCGGCCAGCAGGCGCTGGCGCTTTCCGGGGATTATCACAATGGCCCACTCTCAGTCATCATACCTTTCGGCATCTGGGGTGCCATTGGCTTTCTCTGGTTTACCGGAACCAGCCTGTGGGTGATGTATCGTAATTTCCGATATGGGGATCCGGAGCTGGCCACGATTAACACTTTTTTATTTACCACGTACGTTGTCTCCATGCTCAGTTTCTATTTTCTTGCCGGGGGCCTTGCCGATGGCATGTTGGGCTTCACCGGGGTGCTGGGTATGAGCGTTGCCATTAATCGTGGTGTACGCAAACCCCCGTTGCCGGCCAAGCCGGTAAATATTCCCTTTAAGCGGCCCTTTGCCAATGTGCGCCTGCAACCTCAACCTGCTTTTCCGCGGCGCCTGACAGGAGGACCCTCCCGCTAACGCAATCGAAATATTCCTCTCGGTCATCAACTATTTCTTTTGAAACCTAAACTCCTCATTGTCGAATTATGGTACCTGGGAGATTTGGTTATCGGCACGGCTTTCCTGCGCGAAGCCGCGAGGCGATTTGATGTCACTTTGCTTGCCAAGCCGTATGCGCTCGATTTGCAGCCCCGCCTGTGGCCCGGCGTTAAAGTCTATCCTTTTAACGCCCCCTGGACATCTTTCACAAAGAAGTATCATTTCTGGCGCTGGCCTCTCGTGGAAATTCTCCGCTTGCGCCGGCTGTTGGCTGCTGAAAAATTTGATATTGGCCTTTCTGCCCGCCGTGCCGGCCTTGGCGGCGATCCCCGGGATCATTTCCTTTTAAAAATCGTCGGCGCCAAAGAACGCATCGGTTTTCCCTATTTAGGCAGCGAGTTTTTTTTGACCCGGCCCATT
>DATJXK010000251.1:0-19657 GCA_035500235.1 Pseudomonadales bacterium
TGACGGCAAGGAATACAAGATTTTGTCGAGCGACGACATCCTCGCGATTCTGGAATAATTCAAACCAACCACTTAAAATTCAAAACTGATTAAAATTATGGCAGCAAAACAATTACTGTTTGATGAAGGCGCGCGGCAGGCAATCCTGCGGGGCATCACCAAGCTCTCCAAGGCCGTCACCGCCACGCTCGGACCCAAGGGCCGCAACGTGGTCATTGACAAGAAATACGGCTCGCCGACCGTTACCAAGGACGGCGTGACCGTCGCGAAGGAAATCGAGCTGGAAGACGCCTACGAAAACATGGGCGCCCAGATGGTCCGCGAAGTCGCCAGCAAGACGAGCGACACCGCGGGCGACGGCACAACCACCGCGACGGTGCTGGCCGAGGCGATTTATCGCGAAGGCCTGAAGTTTGTCACCAGCGGCGCCAACCCCATCGGCATCCAGCGCGGCATCAACAAGGCCGTCGAGGCCGCCGTGGGCCAGTTGGACAAGATCACCAAGAAGGTGAAGGACAAGGACGAAATCCGTCAGGTCGCCGCGGTCTCCGCGAACTGGGATTTTGAAATCGCCGACAAAATCGCCGAGGCGATGGACAAGGTCGGCAAGGACGGCACCATCACCGTCGAAGAAGCCAAGTCCATCGAGACGACGCTCGACGTGGTGGAAGGCATGCAGTTCGACAAGGGCTATCTCTCGCCTTACTTCGTCACCAACGCCGAGACGATGGAAGCTAAGCAGGAGGATCCTTACATCCTGATTTACGAAAAGAAAATCAGCAACCTCAAGGACATGCTGCCGCTGCTCGAAAAGGCCGCGCGCGCCGGCAAGCCGCTGCTCATCATCGCGGAAGAAGTCGAAGGCGAAGCGCTCGCGACGTTGGTCGTGAACAAGCTCCGCGGCACGTTGAACGTCTGCGCGGTGAAGGCGCCGGGCTTCGGCGACCGCCGCAAGGCCATGCTGGAAGACATTGCCGTCCTCACTGGTGGCAAGTTCATCAGCGAAGACCTCGGCATCAAGCTCGAGAGCATCGAATTGAATGACCTCGGCCGCGCCAAGAGCGTCGTCGTGGACAAGGAAAACACGACCATCGTGGAAGGCAACGGCAAGTCCAGCGATATCCAGGCCCGCGTGAACCAAATCCGCCGGCAGATCGAAGAGACGACGAGCGATTACGACCGCGAAAAATTGCAGGAACGCCTGGCCAAGCTGGCCGGTGGCGTGGCCGTCATCAACGTCGGCGCGGCGACCGAAACGGAAATGAAGGAAAAGAAGGCGCGCGTGGAAGACGCGTTGCACGCGACCCGCGCCGCGGTCGAAGAAGGCATCGTGGCGGGCGGCGGTGTGGCATTGATCCGCACCATCGCGGCCATTGAAGGCGTCAAAGGCGCCAACGAAGACGAATCCATCGGCATCGGCATCATCAAGCGCGCCGTGGAAGCTCCTCTCCGCTCACTCTCGGCCAACGCGGGTGTGGAAGGTAGCGTCATCGTCGAAGCCGTCAAAAAGGCCAAAGGCAACGACGGTTACAACGTCGCGACCGGCGAATACGAAGACCTCGTGAAAGCCGGGGTCGTGGATCCCAAGAAGGTCACGCGCAGCGCGCTGCAAAATGCGGCGAGCATCGCTGGTCTCCTGCTTACGACTGAATGCCTCATCACCGAAGTGCCGGAGAAAGAAAAGCCGGCCGCACCCGGTGGCCACGGTCATGGTGGCGGCATGGGCGGCATGGACTACTAAGACCCAAGGTCAGAGGAACTTAAAAACAAGCGCGACTGGACGAAATCCAGCCGCGTTTTTTAATTAAAATAAATGTAAAGAATGCTTGACATATGACAAGTATGCTTTACACTGCCTGCATTATGAATAGCAAACTAAATACACCGGACGACATTGCCTTTGGCCAAAAAGGATATTCCTGGCGTAAGGATTTTAAAGTAAATGGCTGGCTGTTTGTGGCCGCCGTTATTTCGGGTCTTTGCGACATTATGTTTCGGCACGTGGTCAAGCAATGGCCGATGGGATGGCAAACCGCTATCGTCGTCGCGGAATTTCTCGCCATCTGGCTTTGGACGCGCGACGTACGGGCGTGGGTTCATGGCATGGACGAATTGCATCGACGGATTTCGGTATCGTCAATTTTGTTTGCGGTGTGTGCGACATTCTTTGTGATGATGTTTTGGCACGGACTGGACCGGGCAGGACTTTTCAATGTCATCTTTCGCCAGCCCGGCAAGGTTGGTTGGGATGTTTGCACTCCCACGCACGGGTTTTTGCTGATGATCTTGTTTTATATCGGCGGCCAGGCTTTTTTCAACCGCCGTTACAAATGAAAAACAAATTGCGCGAACTGCGCGGGGTGAAAGAATGGTCGCAGTCCGACCTGGCGGACAAACTCGACGTCTCGCGCCAAACGATCAATGCCATTGAAACGGAGAAATATGATCCGAGCCTGCCGCTGGCGTTCAAAATCGCCCGCCTGTTCAAACTGAAAATCGAAGACGTTTTTGAATCGGGCAGGGATTGAACCGGAGGGAAGAAATTCCCGCCGCGTTTTTTTATTATTTTCTTCCGTAAGGAGACGAGGCGGCGAATCTGTGTCGCGTTCAACGCACGCCCGGAGGAAGCGGTGGCGGCCGTTGAGGACGAGGTGTCCGGCCGCGCCTCACGAAGTAAACTCCTATGGCCAGGCTCGTGATGATAAACATGAGAATCCCGGTGACATACCCGATTCGGAAGGCCAGCGAATCCGCGGTATACGACGGAACAAAGTGATGCATGAATCGGAAACTGCCGAACACTTGCCGAATCTCAGGGTCCTCGCTGGCGTCTCCGTCGAACCGCAGTGCAGTCAGGCTGTAATACCGGTCTTCACCAGGCACCAGCCAATTCAGGGTAGATATTTGTTTTCCGTCCGAAAACATTCTGCCGGTCCTTTCGTAGCTTTTGATGCCTGACACTTCAATATATTTTCCTGACAAGCGCTCATCTCCACTGCTTCCTTGATAACCCCGATTATATTCGGCAATAAAGCGGTCATTTAATGGGCCGGTAGGCTTTTGGGCAACGATCTGGAAAGCGATACGGCGGTTACCAGTGGCATCGCTATAGACAACACGCAAGCTTGGCTCGATCGGGGGTTTGTTACTACGTGCCACCCGTCAGGCCAGGTGATTATGCAATTGTCGTCTGTAAATTGCTGTTCCGCTGCCCATACGCCGGAGAAGGAAGCAAAAAAAAGTACCCAGACGGCAATCAATAGCCGGATAGATCTTATCGGGAATCCAATCATATTTTCCTTATCACCGTTTGATTCGCTGACCATACGGGACAGGTTTCGTCCCGTAAATGAAAATTGTAAAATGAGCGTGGCTGGAAGTAGTTCCCGCCTGGCTTTTTTATTGCGTGGTACTTGACAATGCGCATTCAGATGCGAGAATGCGCATAATGAAGATTCGCAAAAACATCACCCTGTCACGGCAGGCTATTTTGCGTGGTGAACGTGCCGCAAAAAAGCGCGGTGCAAGCCTGTCTGCACTGGTTGAAAAGCATTTACTCTCCCTTGGCGATGCCCCGGAGGAATCCGAGGATTATTGCGCGCAAGGCAAGCCGGTTCCCCGTCCGGGCGATGCGCGTTATGAATATCTCACGCGCAAGCATCGATGAGATTGCTTTACGATACTAATATTGTATTCGATGTTATCGAACGTCGCATGCCCCATTATTCCGCAAGTTTGCAAATGGTTAAGCTGGCTCAACGCGGTGCTGTTGATGCGGCCCTGGCTTCTCATACGGTCGCCAATATTTTTTACAAATATCAGAAAGCCATCATTCCGGATTTGAAAAATCGTTTCCTGGCAGACTTTGAAGTCGTTTGCGGGGATGCTGCTTTGGTCAAGGCTTCGTTGAATTTGGGATTGCGGGATTTGGAAGATGCGCTGCAAGTAGCAGCGGCAATGGCCTGGAAATCCGCCTTTATTATTACTCGCAATGAAAGGGATTTTAAGCTTTCACCTATTCCTGCGCTTTCGCCGTCAGCTTATTTAAAGCGGTTTCACTGACGCTTGTATTACGCTGCCATACTGACAGTCGCCCCCACGGCACCGCGCACCAGCCTGAGCAGGTCGCCATGGTCCAGCGGTTTATATAAGAAGCCGATCGCGCCGGAATCGAGGTTGCGCTCCATGTCCAGGCTATCCGGGTAGCCGGTAATAGTAATAATCGGGATCGTTCGCGATTCTTTCATGCTTCGCAAATAATCCATGATGCGATAACCATCCCACGCTACGCCATTGCTGTCCGGCGGGAAATTGAGGTCCAGCACAATCAGGTCGGGCTTCTCTTCGCGAGCCAAGGCAATGGCGTCCGGGCCGTTCGACGCCTCCAGCGTTTCGCAACCGTGCAGGTCGAGTACTGCCGCTATCGCCTGGACGATGACCGGATTGTCATCCACGATCAACACTCTTTGGGTGGTATGTTTTTCGAGGTTCATACAGTTCCGATTGGCTATGACTGCTAATAGAATGTAGGAGGATTTAACGGGCATGCTACTGCCCTTTAGGGAAGGACCTGTCCAGGGGGCTCCAGCCAAAGCCTTTGTCAATGGGCCGGCTCGAAACGACTGCGGGATTTATTGGCCGTCAAACTCCCAGTTGATGTCGGGGTCTTTGGGATCTGTAATCTTGCCGCCGGCCAGGCCAACGACATAACTGTATTTGAACCAGGCGGCGTGGGTATCACCAAAAACAATGTTCCCGCCGGAACTATGCCGTCCTGAAAAGCGGTTGCACCAGTTATAGGTGCTGCTCAAATCCGTGGGGCTGGTGCCGTAATAAGGAGTTTCGGCGGCGTGGACCCGCTGTTCCGAGAAAACGACAAAGGCTGAGGGATGCACCGCCTGGGTGATTCTGAATGGAGTTTCCGGCACGTTGGCCGGGGCAGGGAGATTATTATTGATGCGCTGGTTCATCCCGTAATTAAACGTGGGCCCCGGCCCAACCCCCGGCTGAATGCCCGTGACGGAATTGGGGTCCGAGGGCGGGACGGTGGGCATGGCGGCGGCGGTGGGACAAATGTAAATGGATTGAAAATACGTAAAAACGTTATTGCTGATGCTGTTGGCTCCATATTCCCACAACGGGATATTGCCCGCGTAGGGCGGCAGGGCATTAAACCAATCAGACAGGCCGATGGGCGGAGACGCCTTGGCATCCGCGTACATTTCAGTCCAAACCGGATTATTATCCGGGGTGGCGACATATTTGAGATCACGCGATGCCGGGTAAAACTGGCCGTTATCATCCGCATACATTGCCATGGCCGTTCCCCATTGCTTGAGATTATTGACGCAGGTGAGCTGGCTGGCTCTTTCCCTGGCCCGGCCTAAAACCGGCATGAGGATCGCCGCCAGGATGGCGATGATGGCAATGACCACGAGCAATTCGATCAGGGTAAATCCGCGGCGCGAATTTATTTTCATTCTCCCTTAACCATAACAGGAAGATTTCTTTGAATTGTTAAGTTTGGATAACAATCTGGATACAAGGAAATTGCCAAAGTCGCCGCAAGGATTTCGCGTGAACGGCGTTGTTTCCGTGTGGTAGGGCTGTGCTCCTGCACAGCCGCCATTTCATATCAACTTCGATCTTCGCGTGAACAACGAGGAGTCAAGTTTCGGTTCCGGTATGGGCATTCTGTGGTAAAATGCTCATTGCGTTCTTTGACATATGTGGTTGTGGGATATGGTAGGGCCGCGCTGCTGCGCGGCCGTTCCGCTTGATGATTGTGCCTAAATATCGTAACGCCCATCTGCCGCACCGAAAACATGTTTTCGGTCCCTTCGGAAGGCTACGGAAGGCTACGGAAGGGGGGGCGGGGGACAAATTTAGTCGCAAGATCGAAGGGGTCGCAAAGGGAACTAGCGGCAAGACAAAGCAGAACCAAGCCGCTGCAAGGCCAGGCAACCCTAGGCAAGGCTATGCAAGCCTATGCAAGACCCCCCCGGGCCTTCCATTTAAACGTTTTAACCCTTTAACGTTTCAACGCGGGCGAAGTCCGGAAGGCTACGGAAGCCTACGGAAGGGGTCCCCCCGGTAGCGTAAGAGGCGTTATTATCCCGTTCCATGAAACGGCGCCATAAAATATGTCCGGAACGCCAAGATTGCAGGCCTGTCTTATGGAATATGAGGCCTCGAAGCGCATTCACGCTTATTGAATTGCTCGTGGTCATTGCGGTGATCGCAATTTTATCGGCGATCCTCATGCCGGTTTTTAGCCGTGCGAAACAACGCGCCCAGGGCATCCAGTGCGTGAATAACCTGCGGCAGATGACACTGGGCTGGCAGCTCTACACGGATGAAAATAACAATCATTTCCCGCCCAACGCCGCGATGGGGCACAATCACCCGCCCGTCGGCGAAGATATCGCAAATCCTTCGTGGGTCGCCGGTGTGTTGACGGTATCTGGCGATAATTACGCGGGCGTGGATGATAACACGAACTGGATGAAGCTGACCGGTTCAGCCTATGCGCCATTCGGTTCGATCGGCGGTTATACCAAAACGCCGGGTGTGTATCATTGTCCCGGGGACCAAAGCCAGGATCCCCGCAATGGCCAGGTGCGGGTGCGCTCCATCTCCATGAATGGATGGATCAATCCGGGCCGAACCAATGGCAGCGATTCACCGCTGTGGGACGAGCCTTTCCTGAAATTTACGCGGCCGTCAGATTTCACCACGAAATCGCCGGCGGACATTTTTGTTTTCCTGGATGAACGCGCGGAAAGCATCAACGACGGCTGGCTGTGGGTGGCGACCAGCGGTTATAACGAAAACGGGTCGGTGGATGTGGATAACCTGGCGATTGCCGATTTGCCGGCTATTTACCATAACAAGTGCAGCGCTTTTTCCTTCGCCGATGGCAGCGCGGTCTTGCATCCCTGGCAGGACGCCGAGACATATTCGCTCGAGTTCGAAAGCTCGCAGCAATCCACGCCCGGCAACCAGGACGTCGCCTGGCTGATGACGCACGCGACGATACCGCAGCCGGAATGATGATTAAGACCGTGGGCGGACCGGGGCGTCGCTGGTGAATTCGGCCATGATTTCGCTGAGCGCCTCGTCCCAGCCGGCCATGACGTCAGCCGCAGTGTTCTTCTTTAAAGCAATGCGGCGCGAGTAATCCTTCTGTAGCAGCGGGCGACGGTTGCCGGCATTGTCCATGCGATACACGGAGAGTCGCAGGGAGAGCACCGCTGCGCCTTTACCGGCCTGGCTGAAATCGCCATACAGCTCGGAGACATTGATTTCGATCACCTGGTTTGCCTGCACCAGGCTGCCCGTTTCGACGACATTTCGGAAATGGCCGCTGGCCAGGAGCCGGGCGCGCACCGCAATAGAAATGGCCTGGGCGGGAGGAGCCATGAAGCTGGCGTAGGGATCGATCTCATACGTCTCCGGGCCGGTGCGATAGATGAACGAGTTATTGTCAAAGACCGGTGATACGGTGACCGAGCGAAGCATCACGATTGGGCCCATCGAAGCAGTGGCGGCAGGCGGTGTTTGAAATGAGAATAGCTGCGTCTTGAGCGCGGGTTTGGAAAGGCAGCCGCCGCCCAGGAGAGCAATGAGAAGCAGCGACAGCGCACCGGCCCAAATGGTCACGGAGGATTTAGAATGTGATCGTGTCATCATAATCATGGTTGGTTAAAGGTTGTGTTACTCATTTGGCCGGCGGCTCAACGCTTTTGGCGCGCCGCGGCGGTTCACCGAAAATGAATCCGGAGGGATAGCGTTTCAGCTCCAGCAGGACGGCATTAAGCGTCTGCAGGTCGGTGTTGAGGTTGTCTACCGTTTCGCTGAGAGGCGCGCTGCCGAGTTTGTCCATTACGGTTTGGAGTTTGCGATTGCTCTCTTTCAGTTGCACGAGCAAATCATCGGCGTTGCCGCCGAGCTGGTCGAGCTTCATGCCGGCGACGGTGGTGTTGACGTTCCCGACCGTGGTATTCAAGGTATCCAGCAGGTTATTTGCTTTGGTAACGGTTTCTTTGAGATCCATGCGATTGAGTTGCTCAACCAGGATGGATGTCTGCGCGAGCGCGTTGGATGCTTCCGAACCGATACTTCCGAAGTCGAGTTTTTGAAGATTTTGAAGGGATGCGTCGATGGATTCGAGCATCCGGGTAACCTGGCTGGGGGCGGAAGGGATGTAGGGATTTTCCGGCTTATAATCAATGGCCAGCGGCGGATAGTTTTTAGGATTGAGATATTGCAAAAAGAGCACGCTCGTCCCGGTGATGCTTTGCAGTTTGACCATGGCCCGCAGGCCCCGGCCGACTTCGTGGGCCACAAGCTGTTCTCTTTCTTTGGTGGTCTGGTCTTTTTTAAATATTTTTTGATCCACTTCGAATACTACGACGATCACATCCGAGGTTGAGTCCGGATAAATATTGGGCGCGATGACAATGTTGGAAACTTTGCCGATGGGAATGCCGCGATACAGGACCCCCGAACCGACGGACAGGCCGGTCACATCGCCCTGGATGGCGGTTTCATAGGTCAGCTTCGTGGCAAAATAGCTTTTGGCGCCGAACGCCAGCAGCCCCGCCACCAAAAGAAAAATAGCAATCAGCACGAAGATTCCGATGCGAATATAATTGGCTTTTGAGTTCATAATCGTAGTCAGGTTTTGGCGGACGTTTCTTGCGGCGCTTCCGCCTGGCGGTTAAAAAATTGCCGTACCCAGGGGTTCGGGGAGTGGTCCCTTAATTCCTCGGGACTTCCTTCACCGATAATGCCTTTGGTTTTGCCATCGAGCATGATGACACGGTCAGCAATGGTATAAATGCTCGGCAGTTCATGGGTCACGACCACGAACGTAATGCCAAGGTTGGAGGCCAGGTCGTTGATCAGTGAATCCAGTCCTGCCGATGTGATGGGATCCAACCCGGCGGAAGGCTCATCAAGAAAAAGGATGCCCGGGTCGAGCGCCATGGCGCGGGCGATGGCCGCACGCTTTTGCATGCCGCCGCTTAATTCGGCGGGCATCTTGCCCGCGGCGGCGTCCATGTCCACGAGTTTCAGTTTAGCCATGGCGACCAGGTCCATGGCCTGTTCCGGCAAATCGGTAAATTCGCTCAGCGGCAGCATCACATTTTGCAGCACGGTCATGGAGCCAAACAATGCGCCGCTTTGGTACATCACGCCAAATTGCCGCAGGATTTTGAGCCGTTCTTCGCCTTGCGCGGTCACGATATTTTCCTGCCCGAAACAAATGGCGCCCGCCATGGGCGGATACAGGCCAATCATGTGCTTGAGCAGCGTGCTCTTGCCGCAACCCGAACCGCCCAGGATGACAAACACTTCGCCGCGCCGGACTTCGAAGTTCAGCTTTTCCATGAGCACCTTGTCGTCGTAACCCATTTTCAGGTCTTTGACGGCAATGATAGTTTCGGCAGTGGCGCTCATAAGTGAAGGAAGAACAGGATCACGGCCACGACGGCATCGGTTATGATGATCAAAAGGATGCCACTAACGACCGCAGCCGTGGCCGATTCACCGACGGCGCTAGGGCCTTTTTGCGTCTGCAATCCTTTCAGGCAGCCCACGCCCGCAATGAGCGCGCCGAAAATAAATCCTTTGCCCACCCCGATGATGATATCCCGCATGTGGAGGGTCATGGCCATTTGGTGGTAAATCGTGATCAGGGGAAAGCCCATGGCCAGCATGACCAGCACGCCGCCGGCGATGGAAACGCCAATAGCATAGATCGTGAGCAGGGGTGTGAGCAGGGTCCCGGCTACGATGCGTTGGACGACGAGAAAGCGCATGGGGCTGAGGCCCATCGTTTCCAGGGCGTTGATTTCCTCATTGACCTTCATTGTGCCCAATTCCGCGGCGAACGCTGAGCCGGAACGGCCAGCCAGGATGATGGCCGTCACCAGCCCGGCCATCTCACGCGCCATGATAATGCCGAGCATATTGGCGATAAAAATTTCCGCGCCAAACATCTGAAAGGGCGCCGCCGCTTCGAACGCAATGATCAAGCCGACGAGCAGGCTAATCAGCGAAATGATGGGCAGGGCGTTGACGCCAGCCCGTTCGAAGATGCGCCAGACTTCGCCCCAGCGCATGCGTTTGGGCTGCGCAAGATTGCCGACGATACCGGCAGCAGCTTCCCCTATAAATCCGAGTTTGTCTCTCCAATCCTGGCAGGCCTGTATCGTGGCCCGGCCGACCTGCTCGGCGGTGCCGACTTTGGGTGGCGGCTGGGGTAGATTCTTCTGATAATCCGCTTCGGAGAACCGTTTAAAAAGATCGTTGAATTCCGGCCGCAGCCCTTTGATGGTGGTGGTGACGCCATCCGGGCAGGGGCCGCCCATGTTCAGGAAATGCAGGAGTGCGAGGCCCGCGCCGTCGCAACGCTCGATGCCTGAGGCATCCACATCCATGCGCTTAGGCGAATTGCGCCGGAGTTCCGCTTCCAATTCCCGCCAGACCCGGGCCGTGGAATCCGCGTCGAACCGGCCCTGCAAAATCACCGACAACTCGCCGCCGCTGCCCGGGCGCAGTTCATAGCGTGCGGAGGATTCAGTGGCGGTTGAGGTCATGAATGCTGAAATTGCGAACTATAATGAGTTACTGGATCTGTTTGTTGTGCCACTCCGGATGGCTGCTGAAATCATCAGCGAACATCAGAACGGCCTTCTATCCGCCACGCCCGCAACTGAGTAGGGCGTTCGTGCCATGGGCCATCTACACCAGAAATAGCGCGGGTTGTCAACAGCCTCCTGAGGCAACGAAAATGGCTTCGGCGTACGGTGCCGGTTATTCCGCCTCGACAGTGATGCCGAGCTTGTCGAGTGTGCTGCCTTCCTGCTGGGCAAGGTTCGCCAGGGCTTCTTCGTAATTCGCCAGCGCCCGAATTTCCTGGCCGCGCGCGGCGGTCAGGCTGTTTTGGTATTGCAAGACTTCAAACGTGGTGGCCTTGCCTACGGCATAGGTTTTTTGTTCCGCGTCCAACGCTTCTTCCGCGTAGATGCGGGCCTGGCGCGTAGCATCCACGCTTTCGTAATCGGATTGGGCCGTTTTCACGGCGTTGTCAATGCCGACGAGGATAGTTTGCTCGAGCTGTTTCATGGTCAGGACGAGCTGTTGCAAAGTTACTTTATCGGATTTGAATTGATTGCGGGGCGCCTGGTTGGCCAGCGGCATGCTCAGCTTCACGCCGTAACTCCAATAAGGCGCGTTGCCTTTATCAATTTGGTCAAACGTCCCGCCGTAATACACGCCCTGGCCATTGTAACCGGCGGTTCCCACCAGGTCCAATGACGGGTAAAGCTGGTTGCGATCGTACTTCAACTGGATGCCTTGTTTCTCCACGCTCAGTCGCGCCTGCAACAAATCCGGGCGCTCGGTCATGCCACGGCTCCAGCTGTCCTCTAAATTGAAAAACACCAGCGGAGCGTTCAGTGTCTCGGTCGGCTGGATGTCGGTCGCATGCCACTGGGAATAATTGTCCGTGATGAGATTTTTTAAGGTATTTTGGTCCGTTTCCAGGGTGCTTTGGGCGGCAATGACATTGGCCTGGTTTTGGGCGACCTGGGATTGGTCCTGGGAGACGCTCAATTGCGCCAGCGTGCCGATGGCCAGGCGTTGTTTGTCCTGGTCCAACTGGGTTTGGGACAGCTCGAGTGCTTCTTCCTGCACCTTCAGATTTTCCAGCGCGTAAATGAGTTCGTAATAGGCGTTTTGCACCTGGTTAATGCTGGTGATGACCCGATCGCGAAACGCCTGCTGCGACTGTTGCAACACATTCTTACTTTGCTTGATGGACAGGCGGGTTTGGTCAATCCATAGCCCTTGCAGCAGCGGTTGCGTGAGCGTCACACCGATAGAACCGCCGCTCGTGGGATTATTGCTCCCGGAAAGAAATGTCTGCTGGTTGAGGCTGCCCTCGAAATTGTATTGTAGTCCGCTCACTGGCAGCGCACCGGCAATCCCGGAATCAAATGAATTCAGTGTGGTTGTCTGGGACGGCAATTGAATGCCCTGGGAAGTAAAACCACTGGGCTGAACGGTATAGGCATGACTTCCGTTAAACGTGAAGGTCGGATCATAACCGCCATAGGCCGCGCGGAGATTGAAGAGATCGATTTCAGGATTATAACGCTGGATCTCGACGTCGAGATTGTGTTGCAGTGCCTGGGCGATGCAATCCTGCAAAGACATCCGGCGGCCTCCCGCGAGCAGGTTCGTCGCTTCGAGGGTGGGATTACTCTGCGCATAGGCAGCCCACACCAGCGAGAAGAAGACGAATGCCACGCTGAGATATTTCATGAAGAGGAAATAGTGCGCGTTTGCTTTCAATTCGTCAAACCTCCCCGCTGAATTTTAGCGAAAAAAGATCGTGATTTTACTTCGCCGGCACGGTCTCAATTTTTGCGTTATCTTCCAGGAACTGCATGACTTTTTCATGGGCCACCTGGTCGAACAATTCCTGGACGCCATTGCGCTTCTGCAGGTCCTTGATGAATTTATCCAGCGGGATTTGGTACATGGCGGCCAGCGATTGTGCGCGCCGCAAAACCTCTTCCTGTGAAACGGCAATCTTTTCCTTCTCGACAATCTTCTGGACCATGAAAGCCAGCTTCACCTGCTCCTTGGCGTTGGCCGCGGCGGCGGTGTAGATTTCATCCTTTTGCTTTTCAATCATGTCACGCGCCACACCCCGGCGCGAATTTTCGTTAACAATGTTGTAGACCACGTTACGCGTCGTGTTGGCCACCGGCGTTTCCGGCAGCTCAAATTGCACGCGATCGAGCAATTCCTTGACGATTTGCCCGCGCACAGCGTTCGTTTGCGTATGCTTTAATTCGTTTTCCAAATCGCGGCGGACGCCCGCCCGCAATTTTTCCAGGTTTTCCGCGCCGTATTTTTTCGCCAGTTCATCGTCCACCGGCGGCAGGATTTTTTCTTTCACTTCGAGGATTTCCACCTCGAAAATACCTTTCTTGCCCTGCAATTCCTTCGTCACGAAGTCAGCGGGGAAATCCACATTGACCGTCCGTTTATCGCCGGCTTTGGCGCCAACCATTTGCGCGGAGAAGCCTTCGATGAAGGCGTTTGGCTCGATATCCAGCCAGAAATTTTTCTTTTCCGTGAGGCCGCGCGCGGTGGGGGCGGTATCCGTGATCGGTTTGCCATCGCACGTGCCGTTGTAATTGACCACGGCGACATCGCCCATCTTCAATTCGCGGGTGACGGTTTCAAATTTCGTGTGCTGCTGCGCGAGCATTTTCAGGGCGCGTTCGACGTCCTCGTCCGTCACGGATTTTTCTTCGCGTTTGGCGGGCAGGCCTTTGTACTCGGGCATCTCAAATTCCGGGGCAGTTTCCACCGTGGCGGCGAACTGCATATTCTGGCCGCGGCCAAAGGTAATCTCCTCGATGTCGGGATAGCCGATGACATTGAGCTTCTTTTCGTCCACGGCTTTGCGGTAGTTGTCGCCAATGAGTTTGCGCTTGGCTTCATCGGAGATTTCCGCGCTGTATTTTTTGACGACCATGTCGCGCGGCGCTTTGCCGGGGCGGAAGCCGGGCAGGGCGGCCTGCTTTTGATATTCTTTCGTGACGGAGTCAAAGACTTCGTCCACGGCTTTGGCATCGACTTCGATGCGCATCAGTTTTTTGCACGGGGCCAGATTTTCAACAGAGATATTCACAGTAAAATTTCGTTAAAACGAGCCGCGTAAAATAGCAGAAACGCCGCGATTGCGTCAACGCATTAACATACCCAAATCAGAACGAACATTTCGACAATAGACAACGCCGTGATTACCTTTTCCGGCATGGCCGAAACGTCGCGACGCGAATTTCTTGCCGGAATGGCTTTGCTGGGCGCTTCAACCCTCGTTCACGGAAGCACTAACGCGGTTCCGGCATCGGCCCCGGGGCCTTCGTGGTCGCCGGAATCCCGCAAAGAGGCAACAGGACAGCTCCTGGGCTATTTTGGCAAAACGACGCCACAGTTGTTGCGGCCCGCCGAGGGCATCCTCACGCATCCGAGCATTGCTCCCAGTCTTCCGGGCAAACGCTATTCGACCAGCCTGTGGGATTGGGACACGTATTGGACGACGCGCGGGTTGTTTCGCTTTGCCCAAGTTTCAAATGATCCCGGTCTTAAGAATAAAGTGGCGGAGCATGCCGTGGGCAGTTTCATGAATTTTTTCGATCACCAGTCGGATGAAGGCCGCATCTCCATCATGCTGGACGTGAAAAATGCGGACCCTTTCGGAACGCTGAAGGCGGACCGGCCAAAATCGCAAAACCAGGCCAAGCCGGTTTTTGGACAGCTCGCACTTTTAATCAGCGATGAACTGGGCTCGGCGGAATGGCTGGCGCCGCAATACGATAAGCTGTTACGTTTTTATGCGTCGTGGGTTTCGGGCAATCAAAGCTCGATCGGGCTTTTGGTATGGGGAAACGATGTGGCGATTGGAAACGACAACGATCCGACCACGTTTGGACGGCCGTTCTTTTCCTCGGCGAACCTGCTGTTAAACTGCCTTTTCTACCAGGATTTGAAAGCGGCGGCGGAGCTGGCGCGCCGGCTGAATCGTCCCAATGACGCGCAGCAGCTCAGCGCCCAGGCCCGTACGCTGGGGGAGCAGATCCAGAAATATTGCTGGGACCTGCGCGATCAATTTTACTACACCGTGGATGTGCAATGTGTTGATCGGCGGCGTGAACTCATTCCCAATGTAAAGCCGGGCATGGACATGTCCTGGCATTGTTTGCCCTTGCGCATACAGACGTTCACGGGTTTCCTACCGCTTTGGTGCGGCCTGGCCACGCCGGCCCAGGCGAAGATGCTCATCCAAACGAATTATCTGGCGGATGATCGTTTCTGCGCCAACTGGGGCGTTCGCTCGCTTTCGTCAAAGGAGTCCATGTATTGCATGGATTTCAGCTCCAATCCGAGTAATTGGCTGGGACCGGTCTGGATCATCGTGAATTATTTTACCTGGAAAGGGCTGAACGATTATGGGTTTCATGACGAGGCGAATGCGCTGGCGGACAAGACGCTGCGGTTGCTCGCCACGGATTTGGCCACCAACGGATCGCTAAATGAATATTACCATCCGGACACCGGAAAGGCGCTGAGCCACAAAGGTTTTATGGACTGGAATCTGTTGGTGCTGGAGATGGTCTAAGCGGCGACGCACTTGATGTTGTGCGGCCTTTCAGGTTTGATGGCGGAAGTGAAACAAATTTTTTTTATCACAGGTACGGACACCGGGATAGGTAAAACGGTGTTTACGGTTTTATTGCTCAAATTTCTGCGGCAGGAGGGCGCCAGTGCTGGGGCGTTGAAACCGATTTGTTCCGGGGGACGCGATGACGCGCGCAAGATTTTGTCGGTGATGCGCGGGACTTTATCGCTGGATGAAATTAATCCCTGGCATTTTCGCGCGGCGATTGCGCCGTCGCTAGCGGCGCGACAGGAAAAGAAGATGGTCAGGCTGGCGCCGGTCGTGACGCATATTCGCAAGATGCAAAAGCGATTTGATATTTTATTGGTCGAGGGGGCGGGAGGATTGTTGAGTCCATTGGGTGAGAATTTTAATTCGCGTGATTTGATCGTGGCGCTGGAGGCGATGCCGTTTATCGTCGCACCTAATCGCCTGGGCGTGGTGAACAGCGTTTTGCTCACGCTCGAGGCGCTGCCAAAAAAATTGCAGGCCAAAGCGCGGGTGGTTTTGATGCCGCAACCCAAGCCGGATGTTTCCGCGAGAAGTAATGGCGCGTTGATTGCGGAATTTTTTGACCCGAAACGGATTTTTATGGTGTGAATCCAGAAAGAGGGGAAAGACCGCTGATCAGATTCATGCTTCGCATGACTTCGCCGTTAGCGGCTTATTTGTGGGTGGCCTTACCCGGGGCGTCGCACTCGCAGACTCGCGCTTTGCCCCGGGCTAATACCCTGTGCCCTTTCAGGGCACTCAATCAGAGCCTCGCGGACTCGGCTGTTAATGAGCTCGCCCTCACCCCGGCCCTCTCCCCCCAGGAGAGGGGGAAGCGATCGGGCCGTCATGGCTGTTTTGAAAATCGCTCAGCAATTGTCTGAGCGCACTCGAAAGAAAGCGCCACAGGACTGGCGCACTTCAAGACGCAAGCGCGTTCTCGTGGCACTCAATTAACGCCAGTGCCACCAGAGCCACACTTCAGCAGCGAAAGGAATTAGCGCGAGGGCGAATTTGAATTTGAAGGTCCATTTGGCGGTCTTGTGGCGGAACAAAATCATCCCCAACAATCCACCGGGCCAGCCGCCAAGGGCGCCGAGCGAAGCGAGAGTAAACTCGGGCACGCGACTTCGTGTGCCGCCGGCGCGCCATTTGTCGAAGCCGAAAACGAGGAACGTGATGACACTGGCCACAATCAGCCAGGTGAGCGCGATGGTGTCGGCGGGTTTCACGCGAACGGAAGTGGATGTAATCCTAAGATTAAGGGGCAGGTTATTTGCATTGCCCCCTCACCCCAACCCTCTCCCCCGGTGGGGGCGAGGGAGTATAACGCGCGCACTGGTTTCAAATTGTACTCCGTATATGAGAGTGATCTGGCTAATCAGGTTTGACGATGGAGACGACGAAGCCTTCCGGCTTGAGATATTTCTGTGCAGCGGCTTTGATTTGGTCGAGCGTCACGGCCTCGTATTTGGCGTCTTCACCCTCCGAATGCTGATAGCCAAGGCCGTAAAGTTCATCGAGCGCGCTCAGCGAGGCGAGGTTGCCCAGGTCCTGTCGATGGATTTTTCGCTGGCCGACGATTTTGGCCTTCGCGCGTTTCAATTCTTCTTCGGTCAGCCCTTCAGTGCGCAGTAGTTCTGCTTCCTTTAACAATTCCTGCTCGACCTGCTGGGCCTTGGAGGGCTCCGTGCCGGTGTAAAAGGCGAAATAGCCGGGCACGACGCCGGCGAAATTTTGCGCGCCGCAATAGTAGGCGAGGCCGAGCTGCTCGCGAATGCGCAGGAACAGGCGCGAGCCGAGGTCGCTGCAGGATTCGTGGATCAATTCCAGCGCGTAGCGGTCTTCATTATAAATGGTCGTGCCGTTGAAGCCGATGACCAGCACAGCCTGCTTTTTGTCTTTGGTCTCGGTGACGCGATTGGTGGCGGCAGCCTGGGTCGCGGGCGCCTGGGGTTTGACTATATTGCCGCGTTTCCAGGTTCCCAACAATTTTTCCACGGCGCTTTTCACCTCGGGCACATTGACGTCGCCAAAAATAGACAGGACGCAATTGCCTGCGACGGCAAGTTTCTGGTGGAATTCACGCAGGTCAGCAGCGGAAATTTTTTGGATCGTTTCCTCGCTGCCCAGCGGATCGAGGCCGTAAGTGCCGGGGCCGAAGAGTGCCTTGCGCATCGCTACGCCGGCGCTCTTGAGCATGTCATCCTTGCGCGCGGCGATGTTGGCGAGATGGATTTCGCGCTCGCGCTCGAGTTCGTTCGCGGGGAAAGTCGGATTTAGCAGCACATCGGCCACCAAATCCAGGCCGGTGGCGAAGTCGCTGCTCAACACTTCCGCGCTGACGCCGAAACTCTGGTTGCCGCCGTACGTGTCAATGTGCCCGCCGATGGATTCGATTTCCGACGCGATCTTTTCGGCGGAACGCTTGTTCGTTCCTTTGAGCAGCATGTTCGCGAGCATGATGGTGATGCCGTTGTTGGCCGGGGTTTCGGCCAGAACACCGCCTTGCAGCACGGCGCGAAATTCCACGAAGGGTAGCCGGGAATCCTGTTTCACGAGCAGCTTCAAGCCGTTGGGCAGCTCAATTTTTTGAATGGGACTTTCCTTGCTCGTGCTGACTTCCGTTGCCGGTTTTGGCTTGGTGCCATCCGGCAGGAGCGCGTAAAGAGTACGGTTTTCATCGGTCAAATAATGGCGCACGACGCGCTGGATATCCGCGAGCGTGACACGCTTGACGGCGGCGAGGTAACGCTCGGAAAAATTTAAATCGTTCGCCGCGATCCAATTGCCGCCGAGGTTTTGCGCCTGGCCCTCCATGGTCTTGCGCGCGGAGAGCGTGGCCGAGACAAATTGTTTCACGGCCTTTTGCAGTTCGTCGGCCGAGACGACATTGATTTTGGCTTTTTCGATTTCCGCAAGCATGGCGTCGCGCGCGGCGATGAATTTGTCCCCATCCACGATGGCGCTCATGCCAAAAACGCCAGGCAGGCCGGGGCTATACGTCCACGCGTCCACGTGATGCACGACGCCCTGGCGTTCGCGGACCTGTTGGAACAGGCGCGAACTGCGGCCGCCGCCGAGCAGCACGGCAAAGACATCCAGCACGGGAACATCCGCGTGGCGGAGTTCGGGGATGTGCCAGGCGAAATGGAAATGGCCGAGTTCAATAGCCGCTTCCTCGATGATTTCGCGCGCGCCGGTTTGCCGCGGTTCCAGCGGCAACACATTGGGCGGCATTGGGCGCGATTTGGTTTTCGCGTAGGCTTCCTTGATCTGGGCGACGACTTCGTCGTTCTTCACGTCGCCGGCAATGACGTAGAAGCAATTGTTCGGCGCGTACTTCTCGTGGTAATAACCGCGGATGTCGTCCGGCTTCAGTTCATTAAAAATATCCGGGTAGCCGATGATGGTGAAGCGATAGGGACTGCGCGTGTAGGCGGTCTCAAAAAGACGGCGGCTGGCGCGGCGGCCGGGGTCGTCCTGGCCCATGTCCATTTCGCGGCGGATGACGTCCATCTCCTTCGCCAATTCATCGGGCGGGAGCGCGGCGTTTTGCATGATATCGCAAAGGATATCAATGGCCGTGCGCGCGCCGGTGTTGGGCACGTCGATATGATACACCGTGCGGTCGAAGCTGGTGTAGGCGTTCATGTAACCGCCCGCTTCCTGCACTTCCTGGTCAATGCGGCTGCCGGGGCGGGTGCTGGTGCCTTTGAAAAGCATATGCTCGAGCACGTGTGAAAGGCCCGCGCCAAGCCAGCGGCCTTCGTGGATGCTGCCGCTCTGGCACCAGGCCTGCGCGGACACGACGGGCGCGCTGTGGTCTTCGCGCACGATGACGACGAGGCCGTTGTCCAGCGTCGTGAGGTTGACGCCCGGCGGAATGGACGGGATAACGTGGTTCGAATCAGCTTTTGTCATTTGGGACAGAAAATGTAACGTGGAATTGGAGCGGGGCAAATTATTTATGCGCGGTTATTGCCAGTAACGGGCCATGAGTTCATGCGTCCATTGGGGCTGGCGAACCTCGCCGGCGGGAAGAAACTCCCGCATGACCGGCTTAATGTCCAATACGGGAGTACCGTTAATGGCATCCAGGCCTTGCACAATCAGTTTTTCGTCATGCCTTTTAATCAATCGCGCCACCGAGACGCTAAGGCGGTTCGGGCGGTTCTTGCCGCGTTGCGCAAAAATACCCACCTTGGGCCAGGCCGTGTTTCCGCGCGGGTGACGGGCGCTCTTTTCAATCCGATCCTCCGGAACGCGATCAAAGAAATAGACGACTTCGACATGCGAAAATTCCTCGATGCCATCCAAGGCTTCGAGGCCAAACCGGGGAGATAAATGAATGGTGGCTTCGATGGCACCCCAACCGTCATCGCTGGTATCATCACGAGAACTGCTCACGAAACC
>DATJXK010000252.1:0-3769 GCA_035500235.1 Pseudomonadales bacterium
TCGGGCAATGTCCGGGAAAAACTGGTCACGGCGGACACGGCCAGCGTTGGCGACCACCGCTTCCATGAAAATGTCGAGGCGTTGAAATCCGTTCAGCCGGAAGATTTGCCGGCCACCGAGATTGACGTGCGGCTGGGCGCGTCCTGGTTGCCGCCCTCGGATGTGCAAAATTTTGTTCATGGGTTGCTCGGCATCCCGTCGGGAGTCGAAGTCGGCCATATCCACGCGCTCGGTTCGTGGTTCATCAACGCCAATTGGGAGGCGAAGGGGGCCACGGCAAACACGACCGATTGGGGGACTAATCGTTATACCGCCCTGGAGATCATCGAGGAAACATTGAACCTCAAAACTCCCACCGTTTATGATTATGTGGATAAGAAGCCAGTCGTCAACGCGCAGGCCACCGAAGCGGTGCGTGAAAAACAGGAGCGTATCAAGGAACGATTCAAAGAATGGGTCTGGTCGGATGATTCGCGGCGGGAACGGCTTTGCCGCCTTTACAATGACACCTTCAACCATTTGCGGGTTCGCATCTTCAACGGCGAGCACCTGACCTTGCCGGGTGCCAGTGCAGCGGTACAATTGCACGGTCATCAAAAGGCCGGGATCTGGCGGATTTTGCAAACGCCTAACACGCTTCTGGGTCATGTCGTCGGTGCGGGCAAGACTTATACGATGGTCGCCGCTGCCATGGAATTAAAGCGCTTGGGGTTGGCGCGCAAACCTCTGTTCACGGTCCCCAACCACATGCTCGGCCAGTTTTCCACAGAGCTCCTTACTCTATATCCGGGCGCAAACATCCTGGTCGCTGGCAAGGAGGATTTTGAGGCAGACCATCGGAAGAAATTGTTTAGCCGCATCGCCACCGGAAATTGGGATGCCGTCATCGTCACGCACTCCGGCTTTGAGCGCATCCCGTTATCGCTGGAAACCCAGGAGCAATTCTTCAAGGAACAGCTGGAAGAACTGGAAACGATCAAACGCGAACACGCCAGCGCAGATAACCGGCGCCTGGTCAAAGAACTGGAAAAGGCCAAAAAACGTCTTGAGGCCAGGCTTGAAGCGCTGGCGGCGAATCACCGAAAAGACAATACGCTGACCTTTGAGGAACTTGGCATTGACCGGCTTTTTGTGGATGAAGCGCATTACTTCAAAAATCTTTTCTACGTTTCCAAAATGACCCGCATCGCCGGGCTGCCGCAGACCGCCAGTGAACGAGCCTTTGATATGTTCCTGAAGGTCCGGCATATTCAATCCGTCAATGGAGGTGGGGGTGTGACGTTCGCCACCGGCACGCCCATCGCCAATAGCATGGCCGAAATGTTCACCATGCAGCGGTATCTCCAGCCGGATGACCTCAAGAAACACAACTTGCATCACTTCGATTCGTGGGCGGCAACTTTCGGTGAACCGGTCACGGCCATGGAGCTGGCGCCGGACGGCGCGGGTTACCGGCTGAACACCCGGTTCGCCCGGTTTATCAATGTGCCGGAATTAATGCAGATTTTTCGGCAGTCAGCGGACGTGCAGACCGCCCAGATGCTCAATCTGCCGCGTCCGAAGCTGGAAGGTGAAAAACCCGGCATCCGTCATGCTCCCGCCTCGCCGGAGTTAAAAAAGTTTGTCGAGGGGCTCGCGCAACGCGCCGAAGCATTGAAACGTGGACGTATTGATCCTCGCGAGGATAATATGCTCAAAATTACCACCGAAGGCCGCAAGGCCGCGCTGGATTTGCGCCTCATGAAACCGCATCTGCCAGACGACCCGCAAAGCAAGGTGAATCTCGCCGTGGAGAACATTCATCGCCTTTGGGAGAAAACCAAGGATGACCGCTCGACGCAGCTGGTATTCTGCGATTTGTCCACGCCGCAGGATCGGAGCTTTTCCGTTTATAATGACATGGCCGACAAATTGAAACACCTCGGCATCCCGGAAAATGAAATTGCCTTCATTCAGGATTATGACGCCGACAACGCGAAGCTGGGTCTGTTCTGTTCCGTACGCGCCGGTAAGATTCGCATCCTGTTTGGCAGCACCCAAAAGATGGGTTCGGGCACCAATGTTCAGGAACGGTTGATTGCTCTGCACCATCTCGACGCTCCGTGGCGGCCCGCCGACGTGGAACAACGCGAAGGACGCATCCTTCGACAGGGCAACCGGAATTCCAGCGTGCAGATTTATCGCTATGTCACCGAAGGCTCATTTGATGCCTATATGTGGCAAACCCTGGAAACCAAAGCCAAGTTCATAGCCCAGGTAATGAGCGGGGATATGACCGTGCGCCGGCTAGAGGACGTGGATACGGCTGCGCTGACCTACGCCGAGGTCAAAGCCATCGCCTCCGGCAATCCGTTGGTCATTGAAAAAGCCCAAGTGGACGCCGAGTTGATCCGCTTAACCCGGCTTCGTTCCGCTCACGCCGAGGAACAGTATCGCATCCGCAGCAGTCTGCGCCATTCGCGCGAGGAGGTCGAAAAATGGACGGAACGACTGGCTAATTTGCGGGAGGACTTGAAATTGCGGCAGGATACGTCCGGCGACAAGTTTCGCATCGAATTGGACAAACAAACTTTGGATAATCGAGGCGTCGCCGGGGAGTTGTTAATACGCCGGGCGGAAAAAATCCAGACCCGCTTCGGCGAGGACGTCCGAATTGGCCGGTTTGCCGGGTTCGACCTGTTCATCCGGCGTGGCTTTAACAATTCCGCCGAACTCGTGCTGCGCGGCCAGAACAGTTACAACACTCGTGCCACCGATACCGCTCTGGGCACTATTCGTTCACTCGAATCCATGGTACACGGTTTCGAGGAACGTGCCATGCGGTTGGAAGCAGATATCAAAGATTCGCAAAAGCGCGCGGTCGAACTGGAAGCCAAAGAAGGCGCGCCTTTTGAAAAGGAGCAACGCTACCGTCATCTGGTTAATCGCCAATCCGAGATTGAGGATAAGCTCGACCTCACCAAGAATCAGGCGCTTGCCCAGGCTGAGGAAATTTTACCGGACACCCAAACAGAAACCATCGCTACTAAAATATCTACTAAACCCAAACAGGAACACAAAAAGAAAACAGGCATACACGTTTGATTTTTTACATTCACTCAAATTGGGATCCACCGGGATTCATTCGTCTACTTCTTGCAAAATGAATTTGAAACATTTGTAGAAACAAATGCTCGCAGCCCACTTCCACATGACTTCCTCCCGCACGAGGAGTCACCAGCAGCATGCAAGCTGCGAGCAAATATCGCGATGGTATCGCCCAAGTGGCCGAGGCGCACATTATAGGGGCAGCGTACCCGCTTGGATATTTCTTTCCGTTACGGAAATCGGAGGCGGAAAAATTCTCGGTCTAACGCTGGATTGGTCATGGGAAAGGTTATTTGACTATTGGTTTGTGACCCTGGCACATCGCCCCAGTCTGCACTGTTGCCAAGGTCAATGCTGTTCGTCTGCAAAACCCAGCCTACATAGTTGGTCGGCCATGAAATTTTCAGGTTCGGGCCGCTGTCCTGCGTCGTGAGGTTCGTCGCAACCCAAGGCAGGCTGGCATATGCGCTCAGGACTTCGATGCCGTTGAATTGCGCGTTCTGCACCACGTTGGTTCCAACAATGACGAGCTGGCCGCTGGCATTGGCGGGCAGCGTGAATTGGCGCACCACCGCCTTGTTGGCGGCACCTGCCGTGGCGTAAATATCAAAGTTGGTTAAAACTTTATTACCATTGATCAGTACATTGAACAAGCGCTGGCCCGAAGCCGAAAAATAAATTT
>DATJXK010000253.1:0-22705 GCA_035500235.1 Pseudomonadales bacterium
TGTGGGCCAGGGTAAATGAAGTGGACGTAACCGCGCCCGGGGTAACCGGCGTAGCCAATATTCCTCCCGTCAAATACTGTGCATTCGCCTGCCACGCCAAAGCCAGGCATCCCATAAAAAGAACGAACCATAGTTTTTTCATATGCATGTCCTTTCCCCGCCAGTTTATCTTAAAACGAATTCTCTTCCGTTGCCGTATCCGCCACTAAACACAGAAGTCGTTGGGCTTCAAGAGTGAACTTCGTCTTTCTCCTCCTCGTTTCGGACATCATCACAAAAATACGGACACACATGGAAACCCATTGACACTATAACTTAAAGTCATACTTAGCACAGAAACATGATATTTCTCAGATGCCGTCACCGCCGCTAAAGTGTTTCCATGATGACAATACGTAAAGCAAATGAACGGGGCCACGCCGAACACGGCTGGCTGGATTCTTATCACACCTTCAGTTTTGCGGACTACTACGATTCCCAATGGATGGGCTTTCGCAGCCTGCGCGTCATTAACGACGACCTCGTCATGCCCGGCATGGGCTTTGGCACGCATCCGCACCAAAACATGGAGATTATCACCTATGTGCTGAGCGGCCAGCTTGAGCACAAGGATTCCATGGGCAACGGCCGCATCATCAAGCCCGGCGAGGCGCAATACATGTCCGCCGGCAGCGGCGTGCGCCATAGCGAATTCAATCCTTCGCAGAAAGAGGCCGCGCACTTCCTGCAAATCTGGATTATGCCCGACGCCAAAAACGTCAAGCCGCGCTACGCCGAGAAATCGCTGCGTGACGCGCCCACGGGCCAATTCAACCTCGTTGCCAGCAAGAGCGGACGCGATAATTCCATCGCCATCCACCAGGATGCTGATTTACTCGTGGCCAAACTCGAGCCCGGCCAGCAGGTCGCGCATGTGCTTGCCGATAAGCGCCATGCCTGGTTGCATGTGGCCGAAGGCGAAGTCGTCGTGAACGGCCAAACGCTGGGCGGCGGCGATGCCGCGGCTCTCACCAGCGAGGCCAAACTGGAATTGAAAGCCAGCAAGCCATCGCAGGTATTGCTGTTTGACTTGAACTGACACTAATCGCCCGTCGCGCCGGAAACGGCACGGCGGGCAAATATTTTAAACCAACAACCATTAACCATATACCAACCATGAAAGCCATTAACTCCCAACAACTCCTGGAACAATTGAACTGGCGTTATGCCACCAAACTGTTCGATCCCAATCGCAAGATCAGCGCCGCTGATTGGACCACCCTCGAAGAAGCGCTCACTCTCTCGCCCTCCAGCGGCGGGTTGCAGCCCTGGAAATTCTTCGTCGTTACCGACCCCGCCGTTCGCGCCAAACTTTTGCCCGCCTCCTATGGCCAAAAGCAAGTGGTCGACGCGTCCCACCTCGTCGTCTTCGCCTCCAAACTTAATTTCAACGAGGCCGATGTGGACGCGCATATCCAGCGCACCGCTTCGGTGCGCGGCGCACCCGTGGAAGCGCTCGCGCCCTTCCGCGACATGCTCGTTGGCGGCATCGTCAAATCGCAGGATGAATCCGGTCGCAATGCGTGGGCGCGCAACCAAACCTACATTGCCCTCGGCAACCTGCTCGCCAGTGCCGCGCTCCTGGGCATTGACGCCTGTCCCATGGAAGGTTTTGACCGTGCGCAATACGACGAAATCCTGGGGCTGAAAGCCAAGGGTTACGCCTCCGCCGTCATCGCCACGCTCGGCTATCGTTCGCCGGAGGATAAATATGCGGGCGCACCTAAAGTGCGTTTCCCCCGGGAACACGTCATCGCCCGGGTTTGAACGGGAGCATTTCGATTAAATCAACCGTCGGTGTCGTAAGGCCCGGCGGATTTTTTTTCGCCAGCCTCCAGTATTATTCCGATTCAGGCTTTTTCTTGATGAACCGTAACGCGATTACTACAACGATCAATGTCCCGATGCCGATGCTGCCGTAGAGAATTCGGGTTTGTTGCGGTATCCGCTCAATCGCTACGATTGCTTTGGGCGGGGCAGCGTCATTCGTATCGCTTTGCGCGTCCTGGCCATCTTGCGTGTCTTGCGAGGCAGCCACTGGAGGAGGAGGTTGCAACTGGCTGATTTCCGCCTGGCAATGCCCGATGGTCCGGTAAAGTGAATTGATCTGGAGCATCTCTGCTTCGGACAACCTTTTCTTCGGGAGCGAACGGTTGGTGTAAAATAGTTTCGTCATCGAATTGAACTCGAGGTCGCTGCCGCGAAACATCAGGGTGGGTGTGACGTCGGAACTGACCCATGGCTCCTTGTAATCGAATTGCTGGAAATGCCGGACGTCCACGATATTGAAATCCGGGGTGTTGGCGCCGGGATGAAACCAGCCGCCCGGACCGTAAATGGCCACTTGATAGCCCGGCTCGCGCCGAAACGCCGGCGCCGGCTGGTTCACAATCAGTTCCACCTGGTGCCAGGCATTCGTCAGTTGCAATTGCAGCGCGGCCATCTGGTCGTTCGTGGAGGTGGCGGCGGCCGTTGGATCGGCCGGTGTTTGCGCATGAACGCCGGCGGCGGCAAATACTACAAACAAGGCAAGGCTAACTCGCCGTAACAATCCACGAACGATGGCTTTCATAAATAAAGGCTGCTGCACCCGGCAATTAACAGCAAGCGCAAAGCATGCGGTGATATGAGAGTGTTAAATTATTTTTCATCCGAGTGAATTGAAGCCAGGCGGCGGGCGCAGCGGCGGAACGACGTTGGATGAATAATGTGAGTAGTGGACGGGTTCAGAAAAGGTGTCGAAGGGGTTGGGTTTGTGGAGTGATGAATTCTGAGTGTTGAGTTTTGAGTTTAATCGGCTGTCACTTTGAGTTGATGTAGGATTACGATTCGAATGGTCCAGCTTGACCCCATTGCGGGCGGCTTGTTCGCGGGCGTAGTTTTCTTCGATTTCCTGGATGATTTCGTGGGTCTTTTTATCGCCGTAGAGGCTTTTAATGTCTGGCAGTGAATCTTGCGTGGTGTTAGGGCTGACCTGCTGGTCAGCCGCGGCCGCGCTGGAGGACGCGTGCGTCGTTCGGTCTACCGTATCGTTTTGCGCGTGTTCAGTGGCGGGGTTTTTGATTGAGCCATTCTCCCTCACCCCGTCCCTCTCCCGCTGGGAGAGGGTGTCTTGTCCGGCCGAGTTGGAACTCGGCCCTACCGTGTCCTCTGGTTTCTGTTCGAGCGCAGGCGAGGGGGAGGCAGTCGGCTGACTGGAGTGATCTTTTGATTCAGGTGTTTTGTCAGAAGCTGGTGATGGATCTGAGACAGGCGGGACGCCTGTCCCATTATCTGAATTTCCGGTTTGGTTCGGTTTGGTTTTAGTTTGTTTTCCGGCAAAATGGCCGAAATAGGGATCATCCTTAGTTTCCTTTTCGACGAGGGGATCTTCGGGGGCGGGCGGCAGATCCCAGAGGATGCGCATACGGCGGTCGGCTTCCAGCGGGGCCAGGATGAGCGCTTTGCGGATGTCCGGGTTTTCGGCCCAGGTCATGAACTTGAAATGGAGCTGTTCTTCGGTCTTCTCCTTGTCGTTATCGAGTTTGGTTTCCTGGACCTGAACGCGCCGGGCATTGAGGTGGCAGCGACGAAGGCGGACGATGTCCTGGGACAGGATACTGAGGGATTTTCGTTTCTTCTCGTATTGTTCGGGATCTTCTTTATCGCGGTTCATCATGAGGTGGGCGTAATCAATCGTGACGAGGCCAAAGAGGGAATCGGCCATGTTATTGGCGGTGTCGGCGAGGTCTTTGGCATCGGCGGCGAGTTCGCGTTTTTGTTCGAGGACCTGCTGGCGGCGGAGCCAGTCGCGATACCCGCCGTTTTTCCATTCGTAGATGTTTTGCGTAAGAATGGGGCGGCCACCGAAGTATTGGGCCAGGACGGCTTTGACTTCGGGCATTTCATTAAGAATTTTGACAAGATGTTTGGCGGTGCAACGGTCGTAGAGGGCGCGGTTGATGCGTTCGCGCAAGGGGCGCGGGAGACGGGCGATTTTGCCGTTGCGATTGTCCTGGGAGTCGAAGTCGAAGTCCGTGGAATTAGTGGATGTGTTGTTCATAGTAATATTGAAATTTTGAGTTTAGTCCTCCCTCACCCCGGCCCTCTCCCCAAGGAGAGGGTGAAGCGTTCGGACGGTTTAGGTGGTCGTTTGATTCAGGCGACTTTTCAGAAGCTGTATCTTGAGAGGATTCGGTAGCGGCTCAACGTTGGCATTGGTCTGATTCTTTGATTCAGAGAAGTTTTTCATAGGAATGTTAAAAGGTTGAAAGTTGAAAGTTGCAGGTCAGGAGATAGGACCAGAGTCGTGATTCGTGTTACGTGTTGCGTCAAGTATGGTGGTATTAAATAGTAGAAGGGTCGCGGGGGACCCAGAGGTCGCCGAAGTGCATGCGGCCGAAGATTTCGATTTTTTCGCGGTTATCGCGGCGGGAGTTTTTTTGGAGGGCTTCGTCCATGCGCTGGGCGGCGCGGCGGTAAGGACGGGGGATGGGATCGGGAGGGCGAGTGGTTTTGGGGGAAGGGATCATAGTCAGTTGATGGTTGATAGAAAAGAAGGCGTGGTGCGTATTACGTGTGGCGTCAAGTATCCAAGGCCGATAAGCCGCGATGTAGAGATCGCGTTTGCCGACAGAATGACAACAAGGTCAAACATTCGGCCATTTTATCATGGCCACGAACAAAAAAGGAAGGTAGTGACTAACGCAATCGAATGCTGGCGACTATAGTCGTTAGCTTATGGAAATCAGGCAGTTAAATAGATTTTTCCGGCGCGAATTTGCACGAGAAAATGCAGACAGTTGCCTACCAATGCAATTTAGGAGGGAGATATTTAATCGGGTCGATGGGAATTCCGACCGGATCAATTCCATGACGTGTCGGGTGTGCCCATTCATTGAACAACATCCAATCTGAAACAAGTTGCGAACACATTGCGGCAAGCACAGCAAAGAGCAGGATGTAAAAAAGAGAAATCTTAAAAACCTCTTTCCGCAGCGAATATGCATTACTTAGACCAGTCATTTGCATGATGTTTCTTCCGACGTGCCGTTTTTTCCACCGCAGCTTCAGGCAACAATCTATGCCCCCCGCTGCTTTAGAGTAAAGTACCCATTTCCCTTTAACAACCAGTTCGTTTCAGGCGTTCGAGGTCGCTGGCCACCTGGGGTTCGCGGAGAAGGCGAATAAATGTTTGGGAAAGGATTTTATCCAGGCCGTGATGCTGCTTTTTCAGCCGGTAATGTGCCCATTTGCCGTCGCGGCGGGCCTCGACGAGCCCGGCCCGTTTCAAATAGGCGAGGTGGCGGGAGATCTTGGGCTGGTTGGTTTTCAGGACTCCCTGCAAATAGCAGACACAGACTTCCCGGTTTCTCATCAGGCTCAGCAGGCGCAGGCGGGTGGGGTCCGACAGGGCCGCGTAAAACAGTGCGAGGTCGCGCATAAAACAAACATATACGCATTGACATATCTGAAAACAAGCTCCAAGATACATACGGATTGGCGTATGCGTTCAAAACTGAAACCGCTCGTGGCCGAAGTGATCGGGACGTTTGCCCTGGTCTTTGCCGGGACGGGGGCGATGGTTGTTAATGATGTGAGCGGCGGGAGCATAACGCATGTGGGCATTGCCCTTACGTTTGGGCTGGTGGTGCTGGCAATGATTTATGCGGTAGGGGACATTTCGGGAGCGCATCTGAATCCCGCCGTCACGTGCGGGTTTTGGATGTCGGGCCGGTTTTCAGGCGGCCGGGTATTGCCTTATGTTCTCGCCCAATGCGCCGGGGCATTTTTGGCGAGCGGAATCCTGCATTTTCTTTTTCCGGTGCACGCGATGCTGGGAACCACCCTGCCAGCAGGGACGGACAGGCAGTCGTTTGTTTTGGAAGTGATCCTGACATTTCTTTTGATGTTCGTGATTTTGAATGTCTCGACCGGCGCAAAGGAAAAGGGGATTACGGCGGGCATAGCGGTGGGTGCGGTGATTGGGCTCGAAGCGATGTTTGCCGGCCCGATTTGCGGGGCGTCCATGAATCCGGCCCGTTCGTTGGCGCCCGCGATGGTATCAGGCCATCTGCAACATCTTTGGATTTATTTGACGGCCCCCTTTGCGGGCGCGGCGCTGGCGGTATTGGCGTGTCGCGGCTGCCAGGATGCGTCGTGTTGCCCCTTAACCACAAAAGGAGTTTAAAATTATGCAATTGTCTGAACTCAAAAAAGTGCTGGCGAAAAACAGCCGCAAAAACATTCGATTCATTTTGCCGACAGGCAGCAAGATCCCGCCGCACGCGCACGTAACGGAAGTGGCGCGGATTGACAAGAAGTATATCGATTGCGGCGGGACGCGCCGCACGGACACTGCCTGCCGTTTGCAAACCTGGTTCCAGGATGATACAGACCATCGGCTAACGGCGGAAAAATTGTGGGCCATCCTGGAAAAGTCCGCACCGTTTTTTGACAAAGAAGATCCCGAAGTGGACGTGGAGCACGAAGCGCCGTTTATTTCCCATTTTCCGATTGAGAAAATTGAGGCCGACGGCGATGCGTTAATTATCCAGCTCGGCGTCAAACACACGGCCTGTTTGGCGGAAGACCGGTGCCTGCCGCCCAATCTCAACAAGCCATACCAGTTCAAACTTTTGCCGAAGGGCAAAGAAAAGAAGGGCTGCTGCTAAGCGAAATTTTATGAAACCGAAAGTCCTGTTTGTCTGCATCCATAACAGCGCGCGGAGCCAGATGGCGGAGGCGTTCCTGAACCAAATTTGCGGCGACACCTTTGAAGCGCACAGCGCGGGTTTGGAGCCGGGAAACTTGAATCCCATGGTGGTTGAGGCCATGAGAGAAATCGGCATTGATATTTCAGGCAACCAAACCAAGGCCGTCGCTGACATGTTAAAATCCGGAAAAACGTTCCGGTATGTGATCACCGTATGTGACGAGACGAGCGCGGAACGCTGCCCGATCTTTCCGGGAATCTCAAAGCGGTTGCACTGGGGCTTTCCGGATCCGTCAGGCTTTCAGGGAACGCCCGGCGAGAAGCTGGCTAAAACGCGGGAAGTACGCGACACCATCAAACATAAAGTTGAAGAATGGTGCGCGGCAGTTTGCCGCCGGGATACCGCTTAACTTTTCCTACTTCGCTTCCGGCTAACCGATTCAATTTGTTTCGGTCTTACAGACCTCGAGAGAAATTGTTCGGACGAGTTCCCGGCCCGTCAGGCCGGGCTATCACATGGCCAGCTTTCAGCCGGCGGCTATCCAGCCTCCGCTCATCATTCGTTACCTGGATAAAACAAAAAATTTGTGAAATAAAGAAGGCAATTCGTGGGCGAATCTTTCCCTTTCGCCATCTCATGAGCGGTGAGAATATTCCTGGTGGGGCTGCGCTCCTGCACAAATGTCCGTACCTGCTTCGCTTCCGGCGATTTTACTTCGAGGCTGCCGAAGGGATTATTGGAGAAGCCGGGCTTAGGCTGCTCGTATGGCCGCCAAATCCTGCAGCATGCGCCGGACGGCGGTATGGCTGCTCAAGTAATATCGGGCTGCGGTATCGGCCAGGCCGACGCGGACCGAGAAGGCGGAGGGCGGCAGCGCGCGGAACATGTCTTCATCCGTCCAATCATCGCCAATGGCCAGGATAAAACCGCCTTCACGGGCCTTCAACCATTCGAGGCCGGCGGCGCCTTTGTTCACGCCGGTGTTGCGGACTTCGAGAAGCTTGTTGCCCTCGAGCACCTGTACGTCAATGTTTCGGGTGTACCCGGACAAATCATCGAGCAATTCCCGGGCGCGACGAAATGCCTGGTCGGAATCCGCGCGGCGGAAGTGCCAGGCCAGGGAAAATTCTTTTTCCTCCAGCAATGCCCCGGGCAGGCGGTCCACGTACAATTGCAAAATGGGCCGCACGCGTTCTTTCCATTCCGCGGTGATGGTTTTGAACATGCGCCATTCGCTGTTTTTATTTCGCAACCACACGCCATGTTCCGCAATCAGAGATACCGGCAATTTTCCGAACCACGTTTCCAGGTCCTGCCGTGAGCGGCCGCTGATGATGGCGACTTCGTTGGCCGGGTCGTTTCCCAGGGCGGCGAGCAGTTCGATCAATTCCGGGCCGGGCCGCGCGAGTTTTGGTTCGGGGGCGAAGGGGACCAGCGTGCCGTCATAATCCAGCAACAATGAACGTTGCGTGGCCGAGCGATATTGCTGCACCAGCGTGGTGAACGCTTTGCCGCTGAGCAGGCGGGCCTGGCGGGCGGCCTCGGTCTTTTGCGTGGAGAGCAGGGCCTGGACAAATTCATCGGCCCAGCGGTTGACATCGTAGCGGCTCAACCGTTCCCGGAGGATTTCGTTGCGATTGATTTTCTCCTCTTCCGGCATGGTGAGGGCCTGTGCCAGGGAAACCTCAAAATCCCGGATGTGCATGGGATTAATTACGATGGCCTCGTCCATTTCCTTGGCGGCCCCGGCCATCTCGCTGAGGATCAACACGCCTTTTTTATCGGGCCGCGCGGCGATGAATTCTTTGGCGACGAGGTTCATCCCGTCGCGCACGGGGGAAATCAGGGCGACGTCACAAAGCCGGTACAGGGCGACGATTTCGTCGAACGAAAGGTTGCGGAATTGATAAATGAGCGGTGTCCACTGGGTATTGCCGTACGCGCCGGTGATGCGGCCGACGGTCTGTTCCAGTTCCAGTTTCATCGCCTGGTAGCTTTCCACGGCGATGCGCGACGGCGCCACGGAGATAATGAAGACGACTTTGCCGTGCCATTCGGGATGGTTTTTCAGGAACAAATCATAGCCGTGCAGGCGGTTGACCAGCCCTTTGGTGTAATCGAGGCGGTCCACGGAGAAGATGACTTTTTGGCCGGTGAGCTTTTCTTTCAATTCGGTGACGCGCTTCTCAGTTTCGGGAGAGCGGGCGGCCTGGTCAAACCGTGCAAAATCAATTCCCATCGGGAAGGTATCCACTTTTACCAGCCGGTTGGGCAGGGACAAAATGCCGAGCTGATGTTCATAGCCGCGGGTCCGGAGCACGGAGGTGAGAAAATCGCGGGTGTAATCATGCGTATGGAAACCGATCAAACTGGCGCCGAGCAATCCTTCGATAATCTCTTCGCGCCAGGCGCGGGGCATGAGCCGGAAAACTTCAAACGAAGGAAAAGGAGTGTGCAGGAAAAAGCCGATGGGCATTTCCGGAAATTTTTCGCGGATCAATTTGGGCAGGAGCATCAGGTGATAGTCATGGACCCAAACCATGTCATCCGGGCGCAGGGCATTGACGACGGCCTCGGCAAAAATGCTGTTTACGTTTCGGTACTCATCCCAAAATTCCTCGCTGTATTGGGCGAGCGAAGGAAAATAATGGAAGAGGGGCCAGATGGTTTTATTGCAGAAGCCATGGTAAAAATGCTCCATGCTTTCCTCCGGCAAAAAAACCGGGACGGATTTGTAGTGTTCGGAAGCGTAGTCCCGGACGGAAGCCTGGTGTTCCGGGGCAACACCCGCGCCGGGCCAGCCCAGCCAGAAATAATCCGGCCGGTTGCGCGCGCCCACCGAGGATTGTTGCAAATAGCTGGCCAGTCCGGTGCTTAATCCGCCCGAACTGCTGCTAAATTCCGGTTTCCCATCCTTGAAAGTAACTGTAAACGGCAACCGATTTGAAACGACGACCAACCGCATTAACGTAACATCCTATGGTTGCAGCCATATTTCAAGCGACTCATTCCATTTCAGCAAAATTTTTTTCGCGGGCGTTCCCGATCACGAAAAAATGGAAATGATAAAACGCTCTAAACCAGCGGGGGCGGAGCTAAGGCCAAACTCCAGTGACGAGCGCCACCGGTTATTTTACTTCGATATTGGCGAAGGGATTATTGGCGAAACCGGTTTTGGGGGCGGTGGTGTTTCCCGAAGGAGAATGAGTGCCAACAGGGACGCGATGATTCTTTTCCTGGGCCGGCGCACTATGAGCGGGCTCATGGTTTTTGGGGGCCGCACCGGGTTCATCGGTCGCGCGCGGATTCTTCGCGCGCTTATTGCGGGGGAGCGGCGTGATCATGACCACGATGTTGCGGCCATTGAGCTTGGGCTGAAAATCCGGATGCCCGTAAGGCTCAACCTGGCTGAGAAATTTTTTGATGACCTCGAAGCCGATTTCGGTGTGGGCCATTTCGCGGCCGCGGAATTTGAGGGCCACTTTCACCTTCATGTCTTCGCACAGGAAATCCACGGCGTGCATGAGCTTGATGCCGAGGTCGTGCGGATCAATGCGCGGGCTGAGCTGGATTTCTTTGACAGTGGAGGCGTGCTGATGCTTGCGCGATTCTTTTTCCTTCTTGGCCAGTTCGTAACGGAACTTGCCGATCTGCACGAGGCGGCAGACGGGCGGGTTGGCCGTGGGCGAAATTTCCACCAGGTCCACGCCATGCTGGCGGGCCAGCACGAGTGCGTCGTTCAACAACAGGACGCCGAGGTTTTTGTCGTCTTCATCAATGACGCGGACTTCACGGGCGCGGATTTTGCCGTTGACCCGAAGATGCGCGGCGGAAGATGAATTACGTGAGGGAAAAGGGCGGCTCAAGACAACACCCTTGTTAGTTGTGGCATAGCTGTCAGTTTTAACATCAAATCAAACGCATATGGAGGATAGCATTTAGGGGCCAATATGCAAGGAAAATCGTCATTTATCTACGACCTGTGGGGGTTCGGCTTCAGAATCATGGTGTTTGAAGAGGCGTTTCCGGTTCTTCAGGAGGTACCAGACGATAAATATATTGAGGGTCAGGACGATGAGCAGCCCGATTTTGGGGTGGGCAAACAGATGCGGCGGCTCGGGCGCGCCGGCCGGCAGCCTGACCCGGGGCGGCCGGACCAATTCGAAGATTTCAATGGGAATAAAGAATCCCGATTCCCCAATGGTCAGCCAGATGGCCCATTTAGCGCGCAGGATCAGGCCCGTGCCGCCTACCAGCAGGAAGATGCCGTAACTGAACAGGGCCACCGCGGTGTCGCGGACGCCATCGGGCGTGGCATAGGCCAGGGATTGGCCAATATTGTGAAAGAAACTGTGCTCCGGATCCACTCGGACCCATTCGAGGAATTTGTCGAAGTCGTCCTGCAAATCTTTTCCGGCCAGGGAATAGATACCCGCCGCCAGGAGCAACAGGCACATGCCTTTGGCCAGTTTGCAAACGGCGATGAAATAGAGCGTCGGCGCGCGATTTGTCGCGGCCGGCTTTTGGGGTTCCGCGTCCATCAACGAATCTTAGACAATAAAAACGGCAAAAGTTCAGCGATTTTCACGCGTTCCTGTTTCATGGTATCGCGGTCGCGCAGAGTCACGGTGTCTTTGAGTTCCTCGCCTTTTTCGCCGAGGGTGTCAAAGTCAATGGTCACGCAGAAGGGCGTGCCGATTTCGTCCTGGCGGCGATACCGCCGGCCAATGGCGCCGGCTTCGTCGTAGAAGACATTCATATGCGGGCGCAACAAATCACGGACGACTTTGGCTTTGGCCACGAGGTCGGGCTTGTTTTTGAGCAAGGGAAAGACAGCGACTTTCACGGGCGCAATGCACGGGGCGAAGCGCAGGACGACGCGCGTTTCCATATTACCCTTTTCATCGGGCGCCTGGTCTTCGTTAAAGGCATGGCAAAGCAGCGCGAGGATGAGGCGGTCCACACCGGCGCTGGGCTCGATGACGTGCGGGATGTATTGGCCTTTGGCCAGGCCGTTCGCGTCTTCGGTGGCGGATTTTGCGGCGGCCTCGGCCTCAATGCCGGATTTCAGGAGATACTTTTTGCGGTTCTCGTAATAACTGCGCCAGAGCGCGTCCTGCTTTTCTTTGGGCAATTGCGTCCAGGCGGCCTTCAGTTCGTCGTCGAACACACCCGTTGGTTTGCCGGAGAACCGGGCGTGTTGCGAGAGGTCGAAATCGCTGCGCGCGGCGATGCCTTCGAGTTCCTGGGTGCCGAAGGGAAACTTGAAGAGGATGTCCACGGTGGCGCGGGCGTAATGCGCGAGTTCCTCGGGCTTTTGCCAATATTCTTCCAGCGTGGTGCGCGGCAGGCCGATGTTGCCATAGAACTTGATGCGTTCTTCGACCCAATATTGGTGCCAAAGCTGCCAGCCCCAGTTGGGTTGCGGCTCGCCGGGATGGTCTTTGGACGCGGGCGTGGCCACGGAACTGGAAATGGCTTCGATGGCTTCGTCCGGGCGGATGAAGAATTCGAGTTCCATCTGCTCAAACTCGCGCGAGCGGAAGGTATAATTGCGCGGCGTGACTTCGTTGCGGAAGGCTTTGCCGATTTGGGCGATGCCGAACGGAACTTTCTGGCGCGAAGTTTCGAGAACGTTTTTGAACTGCGCGAAAATGGCCTGGGCAGTTTCGGGACGGAGGTACGCGACGTTCTCTTCGCTTTCCAGCGGGCCGACGTAGGTCTTGAACATCAGGTTGAAGGGGCGGGCTTCAGTAAGCTGCGCGCCGCTATCCGGGCTGTACTTAGTGGTGTTCTCCACCGGTTCAGAGCGTTCTCCCTGGAGGATGGGGAACTGGATGGATTTAGAATAAAATTCCGAGGCTATTTTACGGGCGGATTCCGGGGGTTTTCCTTTTGGGATCAAAACCGAAAAGGAAACGGTCTCTTCATCCTTATGCGTCAAGGCGGGCCGGCCATTCTTTTCCTTCAGCCAGGCGTCGTATTTCGCGCGATCTTCGGTCGCGCCAGTATAATAATAGACGATGCCGCTTTGTGGTTCGACCTGGTCGGCGCGGTAGCGCTTATTCGTGAGGGGGCATTCCACCATCAAATCGGCAAAAGTATCCACGTGGCCGCTGGCCCGCCAGATTTTGGGGGACATAATAATGGTAGCTTCGAGGCCGACGACGTCGTCGCGCTGGCGGGTCATGGTGGTCCACCAAAGTTCTTTGACGTTGCGCTTGAGTTCCGCGCCCAGCGGACCGTAATCCCAAAAACCGTTGATGCCCCCGTAGATTTCGGAGGATTGAAAAATGAAGCCGCGCCGTTTGCACAGCGAGACGATTTTCTCCATGAGAGGATTTTCTTTTGGTTCGGACATGAAGTGACAGTTTCCGGTTTTAAGGGGCGGTTTTCAAGTTCAGATTCGAGCTTAACGGGGACAAAAGTGCGTGAATTTCACGCGAGATGCGTGAAAATTTCGCGCATCGGGGCGAGTTGGAAAAATAATTTTTTCGATTTACTAGGTTTTACGAAAAAAAATCGGTTGGCATCATCAGTGCTAAAGAAATTTTTCAGAAATGTGTTGACGGTAAAGGCTGGCACGGTAGACTAGCCCACCTGTCACCCGAACAAAAAGAACATAAACGAAACGAACGTATGAAAAGAATCCTCAAACAGAAAAAAGCCTTCACGCTGATCGAATTGCTGGTCGTGATCGCGATTATCGCCATCCTGGCGGCCATGTTGCTGCCGGTGCTGGCTGCGGCCAAACGCCGCGCGCAACGCATCAATTGCGTGAGCAACCTGAAACAAGTCAATCTCTCTTTCCGTATTTGGGAAGGTGACAACAACAACCTGTACCCGATGGCTGTCAGCACGTCTGCGGGCGGCGCGATGGAATCGGGCGTTTCGAACAACCACACCACCTACGTGGCGTACGGCATGACGAATATTTTCTGCGTTATGTCGAACGAATTGAGCACGCCGAAGATTTTGATCTGTCCTTCGGACGTGAGCCACAGCTCGCCGGCGACGAACTTCGCGGAATTGGGTAACACCGGCAACAGCCCGGGCTTCAACACGAACGCGATTGGTTATTTTGTTTGCGGTGACGCCAACGAAAGCTATCCGCAGATGGTGATGACCGGTGATCGCAACATCGGCACCAGCGCCACCCTCGGCACCGCGGCGAATTCCATTAACGTCACGATGGGCGCTGGCAACTACATCCTCCAGCAGAACAATGCCACGACGTGGGCCTGGAGCGCGAATGACCTGCACCTGAAGGTCGGTAACATTGGTTACGCGGACGGCAGCGTGGCGGAAGTCTCCGTCAGCGGTTTGCAATCGTCCCTGATCCTGGCGACCAACGGCACGCCCTGGTTGAGCCAGTACTTCAACTTCCCGAACTAATTTTAGTTTTACTCCAAACGAGGCGCTTCGAAAGAGGCGCCTCGTTTTTTTATGTCATGAGACGTTCGACGGCGGCCTGGACTTCTTCCGGGGTGGACGAAGGCGGCAGGGGCGAGCCGAAACGGACGGTGATGGGACGGGGGAATTGCGGCGGTTTTTTCCAAAGAAATTTTCCGCCTTCAAAACTAAAGATGCTTCCCCAGAGACCGACGAGCGCGGCGGGAACAATGACCGGGGGAATGGATGATGGATTTGTTTCGCTGACCGCGCCCTTCATCATGTGTTCGAAGCCGCGCCGGAACGGTTGCATTTCCCCGGTGCGCGTCAGGCCGCCTTCGGCGAAAATGCAGACGACATCGCCTTCCTGGATCACCCGCCCGCATTCGCGCAAGGCCTGGATGACTTCGCGCGGACGAATTTCGGGGGGAATGGGGATGACGCGCGGGACGCGGGCGAAGGGTTTGACCCAGGGTTTGTCGTAATACTCTTTGCCCATCAAAATGCGGACGGGACGATCGGCCGCGGCCATGAGCAACAGCCAGTCGACGAAGGAGACGTGGTTGGCGATCAAGAGCACGCCGCCGCGGCGTGGAAAATTTTCCAGACCCTCCACGCGCAGGCGATAGAGGGTATGTGTGACCAGCCAGAGAAACGCGCGCACGAGGGAATTGGGGGAAAGCACGAGGACGAGGATGGCCCCGAGGAAAGTAAGGATGCCGCCAAAAAGAAAAACCTGCAAGGGAGACATATTAAAAACGTCAGCGAGGACATAGTAGGCGCCGGAAGCCAAAAAGATCCCGACGAAGGAAAGCAAGTTGGCGGCGGCCAGCACGCCGCCTCTTTTTGAAGGTTCGGGCTGGCGCTGTAAAATGGCTGAGACAGGAACGATAAAGAAACCACCGGCGAATCCCAGGAGCGCAAGCAACGCGAGGACTGCATTTAGCGACAAGCCGTGAATAGCCAGCAGCACTGAAATGATGGAAAGACCGAAGGCGCCATAGGGTACCAGGCCATATTCAATTTTTCCGTCCGAGGCATAACCGGCGACGACGCTGCCGACGCCAATGCCCATGGCGAGCGCAATGCTAAGGCAACCGATTTGGATGTCACCCACATGCAGAACGTACTTGCCGTAAAAAAACATGTTCAAAAAAAGCAAGGCACCAAGGAAATTGAAATAGGTGTTGCCCAGGAAGGCGAGTGACAGGATGCGGTCTTTGCGAACGAGGTTTAGTTGGGCGAATAAATCGCCAATAGGATTTATGCGAAACTTTCGGGCGGGGTCAGCGGCAGGCACACGGGTGATGCCCATGCTGGTGGCCAGCCCGGCGGCAGCCAGGGTGATTAAAATGAGTCCTGACCAGATTTCTTTGTCCGAAAAAAACGCATGCAGGCAGGCCGCGGAAGCTGTTCCCAGAATAATCGCGGCGAATGTTCCAAGCTCAAGCACCCCGTTACCCCAGGACAATTTGACGTCCGGAAGCAATTCCGGCAGGAGGCCATATTTGGAGGGGCCAAAAAACGCGCTGTGTACTCCCATGCAAAAAATTCCGGCGAGCAGGATTTCCTGGCTTTGCCATGCGAGCCCCGCACAGGCGAACAACATGACTGCGATTTCAAAAATTTTGACGGCAATGGTCACCGTGCGTTTGCTGAAACGGTCGGCCATAAAACCGCCATACATGGAAAATAAGATGAACGGCAGGGAAAAGAGCATGCCGACGTACTCACTGATTTTATGTTTTTCCGCCAGCGATATGTTCATATCCAGAAACATGAAGATGACGAGTTTCTGCAGGACGTTGTCGCTGAAGGCGCCCTGAAACTGGGTGGCGAAGAGAGACCAAAAGCCGCGCGCGGAAATTTTCTGAGGCTCGTTTTGATGCACGCGGTCAATGTGGGGTGGAAAAGTGAAAATTAAAAATCAAAAAAATGAATGATAGCAAATTTTAGTCAATGTAAGGATTGATTGGACTAAAATAGTAATCAAGCGGGGGTGTATTCACGCCGAAGGATAGGTATCGGGAAACAAATGCAGCAGGGAAAGTTGGGACTTTACGGGGAAGCATTTTGGGACGCGTTGATGCTCGAAAGGGAATCTGGCGCGGTAGTTGCTTATCCAAGGCGTTCTGTTTGCAGGTTGGACAGGATTCAGTCTGCAATTTAAACCTTTTTAATTAATAACGCAAATGGCATGGCCAATCCTTAACGGCGGGTCGAAGAAGAGGCGAAATCAAATGTTGGCGGTTGATTTAGGCACCCGCACAACCAAGGCAGTGTTGATTGAACGCCGCGGGGAAATTTTCGCGCTGACGCGTTATGCCCTGGTGGACGCGCCGATCTTCGACAAAAAAATTTCATCAGAATTGCTGGCGGGACATTTGCGCGATGTTGTCCAAAAAATGGATGCGCAGGCCAAACTGGTGACGCTGGCGATCGGCCTGGAGGATGCCGTGTTGAAGCAAATCGAATTGCCGCAGATTCCGGTGGACGACATGCGGATGGTGTTGAAAAACAATTCGAAAGCGTATCTGCAGCAGGACCTCCCGGGTTACGCGTTTGACTGCCATATTTTTCCTCCGAAACTTTCCGACAAGCCCGAATCGGGCAAGGCCCCGGCGATGCCGAAATTGAAAGTACTGGTCGGTGGCGCGAAGCAGGAATTATTGAATACCTACCAGACAGGCGTTCTCGAGGCCAACCTGATAGCGGATATCATTATCCCCGGTTTGATCGGGCCCCCGAATGCCTTTGAGGCTTCGTTACCGGAAGCATTTGAAAAAGACACGGTCGCGCTGGTGGATATCGGTTTCAAACATTCCTCAATCAGCATCCTGGACCGCGGCGAGCTGGTCCTGACGCGCGTGGTCAACATCGGCGGCGATAGAATCACTGCCGGCCTGGCGGAATCCATGAATATCAGTTATGCGGAGGCCGAAGGCATCAAGGTGGGGATGGCGCCGGAAGTCCAGGCAGCGCTCGAATCCCTGGTGCAGCCGCTGGGGCGCGAATTGCGCGCGTCACTGGATTTCTTCGAGCATCAACACGACCGCCCGGTTTCGCAGGTATACGTCAGCGGCGGTTCGGCGAGGTCCGAGTTAATTTTACAAATTTTACACAGCGAAATGATGGTGGAATGCAAGACGTGGAACCCCATCCAATTTATGCAACTGGCGCTTCCGGGCCAGCAGGCGGTGGAAATGGAACACGTCGGCCCGCAGTTGACTGTGGCTGTGGGCGCGGCACTGGCCGCGTTTGAATAATTTATTGTTATGCCGATTCGCATCAATTTATTGGCTGAAGCCCAGGCCGCCGAGGATTTACGCCGGCGCGACCCGGTCAAGCGTGTCGTGGTAGTCGCCGTACTCCTGGTGGCGGGCATGCTGGTGTGGTGGAGCACGCTCCAGGTAAAGGTGATGGTGGCCAACCGCCAGTGGAGCGCAGCCCAAAATCAAATCGACACCGAGACCAATTCCTACCAAATCGCCCTGGGCAATAACGCCCAAATTGCGGCGGCGAAATCAAAATTATCGGACCTGAAAAAATTGAGCAATGCACGAATGCTCCAGGGAAATTTGCTGAACGCCCTGCAGAAGGTCACGGTGGACAATGTCCAATTGACGCACATTAAAGTCGACAACGGCTTTTTCCCAAACCAGCGCGCGGGCAAAACCCAG
The DNA here is from genome assembly GCA_035500235.1 of Pseudomonadales bacterium. Classification (GTDB taxonomy): domain Bacteria; phylum Verrucomicrobiota; class Verrucomicrobiia; order Limisphaerales; family UBA11358; genus UBA11358. Next base: position 17,807 of record DATJXK010000253.1, read on the forward strand.
TCTATCACGGAGAGAACCGTGGTAACCCTGGACGCGCGAGACACCAGTTCCAATCCCGGCGACCAGGTGGGCAAATTTAAAGCAGCCCTGGCCAACCAGGCTTACTTCAAACAAATGCTGGAATTGACCAACGGGATTGTTTTGATCGATGAATCGCCCCCGCAACAAGACATTTCAGGCAAGACTTTTGTTACGTTCACACTGCAATGTCATTTCCCTGATAAAAAGCGATGATCCAACTTCCTAAAAACAGACAGAAACGCAACCAGCTCCTGCTGACAGTGGCGGGGACCGTCGTCGTGGTGGCTGTGCTGGGCCTTGGCCTGGTGCGTCCCCAGTATGCCAAGCTGGCGGAAATTAAGAAGCACATAAACGATACGGAGTCGCATCTCAAAAACACGGAAAGCCTGATCCGGCAATCCAACGCGGCCTCGAACGAATTGAGCCAGGTGACCGCCCAGGTGGCAGAAGCTGAAACCGACATGGCCACCGGGGATATCTATGCATGGTCGGTAGATAACATACGCCATTTTAAATCCAATTATCGAGTAGACGTGCCGGAAATTGGACAGCCCAGCATGAGTGAGGTGGACCTGTTTACCTCATTTCCCTACAAGCAATTGCGATTCTCCATCCACGGCAATGGCTATTACCACGACATTGGCAGGTTTATTGCTGACCTGGAAGATAAGTTTCCGCACATGCGTGTCGTTAATTTAGAAATTACACCGGTTGGGCCGGGCAGCGAGAAGCTGGCTTTCTCGATGGACATTATTGCGCTGGTGAAATCGAGTTCGTGAAAATGAAATTACGCACTTACATTTTTTGTACATTGCTTTCGGCCGGAGCGTGGCCGGTGGCCGCGGCTCCCGCGGATACCAATGCGCCGGTGCAATCGGTTTTTACGATGCCTTCCACCCCGAGTGAGGGGCGCGATCCTTTCTTTCCCGATTCCATGCGGCCTTATGAGGATTCCATGGTCAAAGTAAAACGCCCGGTGGAATTGACGTCGCTTCAGATTAAAGGCTTTTCCCAGATTGGTGAACAGCGTTACGTCATCATCAATAACCATACCTTTGGAGCGGGTGACGAAGGCGATGTGATTACGCCTGACGGCCGCATCCATATTAAGTGTCTTTCCGTGGGAATAGATACTGTCATGGTGGAGTCTGGCGGGGCACAACACTTGCTTAGGATGACCGGACAACATTGAAAGTTAGAGAACAGGATAAAACAAAAAAATAATGGGTCCGTTTGGTCTATAAAAAATTTGGATTGAAATTGCAGTCGAAACAACAAGCACATATGAAACATAAATTATTCATGCTCGCACTGGTGGGGACGCTCGCGTTCCAGCAGGACGCCATGACCCAAACCACTACTGACACCAACGCGGCCAGCCCGGCGGTCCAGCCCGCCACTCCTGCCGCGACGGACAATGCCACAGTCACGACAACCAATGATACGACTGCAGTGGCTGTCACCAATGTGCCTGCCGCTGTGCCAGCGGCCGCGGTCGCACCCGCGGTGGTGCCGGTTACCCCGGTGGCGGCGACGACTGCCGCGGACACCAATGCCACGACTGCGGCGGCCCCGGCGGGGACCAACGGAGTCATGGTGGTGAACGCCATTCCGCTGATTGAATTTCAGGACGTGCCGCTGACTGTCGCCATTGAAAATTTGGCGCGCCAGGCGGGGATCAATTATTTGCTGGACCCGAAAATTGGGTACGGCCAGCCGGACCAAAACGGCCAGATCAAAACTGAACCGACACTTTCCATCCGGTGGGAAAATGTGACGGCGGAGCAGGCGCTCCTGGCGTTGCTCAATAACTATGATCTCCAGCTCACCCTGGATACCCGGACCAGAATCGGCCGTATCAGCATCAAAGATCCCGCGGCGCCGCTGCCGCTCGTCACGCGTGTGATCCAGCTTAAGTATGCCAGCACGTCAAACATGGTGGACTCAGTCCGCTCCGCTTTGACCGACCGCCGCAGCCATGTCTTCCCTGATGTCCGCACGAGCCAATTGGTCGTGGTGGCCACGGAAAACGAACAGGACGCGGTTGACCAGTTAGTCAATGAATTGGACAAACCCACACGCCAGGTATTGATTGAAACCAAATTGGTGGAAATTTCCAGCACACCGGGCACGGTCAAAGGTATCAATTGGTCGGGCACGCTGGCGGCACAAAATATCAGCTTCGGAAACGGCGTTATGCAGCCGGGACCGCTGTCTCAATCGATTAAAACCCTGGCCGGTGGCGGTCAGCAACAGATTATTACCCCTGGTGGCGGAACGTTAGGCGGCACTACTGCCACGCCGACATCTTCTTCCGGTACCGCGACGACTTTGACGACTTATCCTCAATCTTCCACTCTGCCGGGCGGTGTCTCCCTGAATACGCTTACCGGGCTGACGCCGGCGATGGGCTTCCTGAACGCGGATGGCGTCCAGGCGGTGCTTTCGTTCCTGAATTCCAGCTATAACGCCCAGGTGGTTTCCACCCCGCGGGTGGTGACGCTCGATAACGAGGCAGCAACGATTTCGGTGACGCGCCAATTCCCTGTCATCAACGTGCAGGCGTCAGTCACGGGTGTGGCTTCGGGCGGTTCCGAAATTTCGTACTCGAACATTGGTACGACCTTGCAAGTGACTCCGCGCATCACGGCTAATGATTATATCTGGCTGAAAGTGATACCGGATGTGTCCAGCTTTTTTGCCACCGTCACCAAAGTCGTGGCCGGGGTGCAATACCAGGCTGACGAGTTTGATACGCGCCATATTGAAACGCAGGTCATGATTCCTGATGCCAATACGCTGGTGATGGGCGGTTTGGTCCAGGACAACCCGACGGCGCAATGGTACCAGGTGCCGCTGCTGGGCGATATCCCGGGACTCGGCTGGGCGTTCAAGAGTGAGAACGTGCAGATGGACAAAGATAACCTGATCATTTTCATCACGCCGACGATCGTCAAGGATGACGACTTCCAGCCGACGACGACGGACTTCCTGGCCTCACGGCCGAGACAGATGAAGGAGCCGATGAATCCGAATTCAGCCTGGGACCGTCCGGAGCCGAATTGGATGAATCCGGCGCCGGTGCCGGGCGAGTTTCAATATGACCCCAAGCAGTCCTCGCAATAAGCAAAAACAGATAAAGTAGAAAATGTAGAAAATTTCGTGCCCGGCGCAATCAAGGTTGCGCCGGGCACACTAGAAGTAAAGGTGTCTTATGAAAAACGCAATTCTTACCGGTCTCACTCGCGTTGCGCTGCGCAGCGCCGTTATCATCGCAGCTTTCGCCGGAACGGTCCTGGCCCAGCCGCTCGTCAAAACCATGGGTGGCGGTGTGGCCACGGGCTATTTTGGCTATAAGAATACGAATACCCTGTATTCGCTTTTTCACACGCCGATGGGCATGGCGGTGTCGCAGAACGGACAAACGGTTTTTGTGGCGGACCGCGATAATAATGCAGTGCGCTTTTTCACGGACTTCGCCAGCCCCAACAATGGCTGGACGTTTACGTTTACCACGAATTTTATCAGCAAGCCGGTGGGCGTGGCCCTGGATGCGGGCGGGGATGTCTATGTTCTCAACCGTGGCACCACGAACAATATTGCCACTAATGGAACGGTCCTGGAATTTGACCAATACGGCTTTTTTATCAAGACGAACGCCTATGGCCTGACGAATGCCGCGGGTATTTTGCTTGATCCCTATGGCAATATTTATGTGACCGAACGGAGCAATTTGCTGGTGCAAGTCATCGGTGGAACAAATGTCACGGTGGCAACGGTTACTAACGCCAGTGCTTCCTTGCAGGGGATTGCGCTGATGCCGGGTGGATTGATCGCCGCTTGCGACTCCGGGCGCAATGGCATCTACGTGATTAATCCCGCCAACGGCCTCATAACCACCAATGCCGGGTTTAACGGGCCGGGCGATGGGACCGGCTTCAACAACCAGGGTATACCCGCGTATCGCGCGCAGTTTTTGCAGCCGATGGGAGTGGCCGCGGCCGGTGACGGCACTTTGATCGTTTCGGATTTTGGCAATGGCCACGTCAAGGTTATTACGACCGCCGGAGTGGTGACCAATCTCTATGGCGTCATTTCCAATGATTGGGCAAAATCATTTCCGGGATGGCTGGATGGACAGGTGGTGGTGCCGGATTTGTCGGGTGGGGTTGCGTCACGCTGTCCAGTAGGGGTAGCTCTCACCGGGGATGGGACCACGATCTATACAACGGAAGATTTCTATCATCTTTGCCGCAAAGTGACCGGCCAATCGTTTGCTATTCCGATTCAGCCGCAACCGACGGCGCCCACGGGACTGACTGCCACGTTACTAACCAACCAGGCTAACGTTTCTGTGCTTTTGACATGGAACATGACTCCCAACACGGCCAATTACGTCCTGTCGCGTTCGACTTCCCAGACCGGCTACTCCAGTATCGATACCACCACTGGCACCAGTTTCACGGACACTAATGTTAATTCCGGGACGGCTTATTCCTACGTGGTCCAGTCGCAAAATAACGGAGGCGAAAGTGGCTATTCGGCACCGGCGACCATTCAGATACCCATTCAGCCGCCACCCCCGCCAGTCATTGGCTGGTTTTATTACAGCATAGGCGTGCCGATATTTAACAGCTTCACCAATGGGCCCAATGTTTTCCAGAATGACATTTCACTGACTATCCTTGCGAATGTGACCGGTGATACAACGGAGTATGCCGATGGGCCTTCACCGTATACTAATAATGTGATTGGTAATGCCAGTGGCGCCCCTACCTTTAATGACGATGGACAGCCGCGGCAGCAGACTCCACTGTCTGTAATTGCCACTTCGAATTTGACGGTCGAGGCGTACAACGTCAATACCGTCCCGACTCC
>DATJXK010000254.1:0-24310 GCA_035500235.1 Pseudomonadales bacterium
GACGGGATTACGGGGGTCCGCGTGAAGTGCGTTGAGGTAGTCAATCTCGGCTTTATCAAACTGCCCGGAATCGAAGGCGCGATTGGCGCGTTCGAGATAATATCCTTTTTTTACTTTTTCTGAACAACCGGCGCCGACAACCACCAAAAGAGCGGCGGCGACGAATATGAGATGGATGTGATATTTCTTCATACGATTTTCTTGATTGAAGGTTTCGTTTGTTCAGTCTTCCTCAGCAAAAATAAAAATAGAAAAAGCGGCACGAGCGACAGGGCAAAGAAGAGCGGGCCGCCATGGCGATGGATGGGAGAAGCAAGCATTTGCGGGCCGTAGGCAACGCACAGCCGGCCAATGACAAAAATCCGGAAACCGTTGCGAATCAGCGCCAGCGGGATGACGATCAGGACAAGCGCAGTGCGTTTCCACGGCGAACAGAGGAATAGCCAGGCGCCGATCAAGCTGGTAATGGCTAAAACCAGCGTGGAGTGGATGCCGCTGCATTCCGGCGCAACATGGAGAAGGCAGCCCGGCAGATGGAAATTCAGCCCGTCCCGCATATACGGAGTGCCGGACAAATGAAAGAAAGCCCCCGCACACACAGCCGAACCATATTGCAAAAACGACTCAATCTTATCCCGCAAGACATCGGGAAATGGAACGGTAAAAATGAGCAGAGCCAGGGGAAACGTAACGGCACGAACCAAAAGCTCCCCTAAAAACAGGAAGCAAATGCCGACAAAAATAAGGAGAAAGCCAAGGATATTTAGCGGAAGGTCACTCCCAATCTCTTCAGAACTGCCGCTTGGGATTAGCCAGGATGCGGTGACGCTCAGGGCGCCGGCCATACCTAATACAACGGCGGGTTTGATGGCGATTCCGAAGGAACGCGGCAGGCTGTCTCTCTTCAGCCATACTAAATATAAACTCACGAGCGGAACCAGTGGAATGGCCGAATACAAATCATCACTGAGGGAAAGGCGCAATAATTTGTAGAGTGGAACGCAAAAGCACGCCGCCAGCACAACCGTGGCGGTTAAAAATCCCGCCAGGTGGCTTGAATTCTTCCCCGATTTTTGAGCGGGAGCTTCAAAGGTAAGCGGACTTTTTTCCGAACGAAATTTTAGTTCTTTAACGGACATACGCTGGTTTAGAAGCTGTAGTTTACTTCCACGCCATATTGATTGCTGGCATAGGAATAACCGGAAAAAGTGGAGTCATCGCTGCCGTACTGGTAAAAAACCGACGCCGTACCGCGCTGCAGGAAAGCATGGGAAAGGCGAACAGAAAGCGAATAAAACTTGTCCGTGCGGTTGGCTGAAACATCCAGGGACGAAGCGACATATTTCTGGTTGTTGTAACTGCCGCTGACGCTGAGAAAAATTTGCCCGAGCAAACGCTGGCTGAATGAGGCGCCCACCGAAGTCAGTTCTTCATATTCACCCACGAAGAGCGATGGATCAACGGAGCGGTTTATAAAGACGGAGATTTGTGTCTGCGAAAAGAGCTGGTATTGAATCGTCCCGCCATAGATCGGGCTGAAGATATCGCCCGCGCCTTCATTACCAAGAAACTCAGTTTCCTCAATACCGCCGCTCAATTGGAGACTAAGCTTGTCCCGGAGGCGCCAATTCAGGCGGCCCAGGAGCTGTTGAAAAAATGAATCCGGTCCAAATTCTGCATTGTTGTAGCCCAGCCCGGCGCCGATACCCACGTTGAAACGCGACTGGGGCGCGTAATTCAGCCAATCCAGGGTTGACCAGCTTCGCGTGTCTTCAAACCCATTTTGGCTGAATTGGAAATTTTGGTAAACCCCCAGGTCCTCCGAAATGTGCTCGCTGTCTTCGTGGTGCCCGGTAACGGCCGTATCGTAATTTTGCGTCGAGGTTTGCCCGCCCGTTTCAATCAATGGTGACTTGGAGAGATCGGCCGTTTGCAAGAACCCAAAAAGCCAGTCTCCATAAACCGTCTGGCCGGTAAGCGAGATGGAATTGTCAAACTCGGTCCCGAAGTTAGTGTTGGAATAAAGGCCAATCGTGGCGGTGTAATCGAGCGCCCAATGCTGACCGAGATTGACTAATATGCCCGGCGAAATCGTTTGGATGACCGTATCAACACGGTTGCTGGGGGCAGCCAGGATGCCATATGCAGACGTAAACTGGTAATCCGCATGTGGCCGGAAAACAAACTGATCCCACTTGAACGGCTCGTACTGGCCGGGAGGCGTGGCCGCCGGACGCTGTCCAAAAACCTCGAAATCGTTGGTCATGTTCAGCTGGGAAATGGATTCGACCGGCGGAGCCAGGGGCTGGATCACCGAGGATTGTTGCGCGTCCGCAGCACGGCTCAAAACGAACAAGCCGAAAAGCGGGGGCCAAAAAGTTTTTTTACGACTGAAAACAGCCGTCGTTTTTTTCGATTTCATTTAAGCGGCGGCTTTATGCAGCTCGCCAGGAGTAGATTCTGTGCGCCAGTTGTTTAACGAGTCTTCGATCGCTTCGGATACCGGCCGCATGGTGACGCCAGTGGCGAGTAATTTGGAAACATCGAGAACGTAATCGGAATGCTGGACCCGGTTTCCGCGACTATAAAATTCCACGTCATCCCGCCAGAATTCAAAATGCCGGGCCGGCTTAATAATCTTCCGGACCATTTCGGCAATCTGACTGTTCGTAATCAGCCCGGGATTGGCGACGTTGTAGGTCCCGTAGGGAGCGCCGCGTTCCCAAAGATCGAGGCAGGCGCGCACAAAATCGCCAGTGTGCGAGGATGCGCTCGCGCCATCATAAATTTTTTCCGCCGTTTGAATCTGCTGGAGAAAATTTTCCGGTTCGCCGCGCTCGTTAAACGGCTGGCCGAGGCGCCAGATATAATTTCGGCCGATGCCGCGAATCGCTTCCTCGGCCAAAGCGACGGTCCCGCTGAAAAAGTTGCAGGGTGTGGCGCGAAAAGAAAAATTCGGTTCATCGGATTCGGTGAAACCGCGGATTTTTTCGGGGCATTCCGCAATCAGGCGAAGCAATTCCCCGCGGCTCATTTTTTTTGCGACCGCCAAACCGGTAACCACCACGACTTTGGCCCCCGAATAAATCCCGCAGGAGGAAGTGTGCCCCCACGGCGTATTGGTCATGAGGCAAACCTGGGCGAGGTACCGTGGCAAAATAGTATTGGCGCGCAATACCTCTTCCCGGGCGGGTTCAAAAATGTCGGTATCAGGATTGAGGCAACCCGCGGCCTCAATCACGAAGGCAGGGCGGGCCTTGCGAACACAATCAAACAGCGTATTAAAATCGCAATACTCGCGGGCGGCAGGCAAAATAAAATCATACCCGCGTCGCCGCAATTCTGCGCAAAAAACCCTGCCGATATAGCTTTCGGCGCCCAGGACCAGGACCATAACCTCTCAAAGTAAATCATTTAGCCCGCTGCCGGCGGACAAACAGATAGGGGAAATAAAGTTAAACCGGCCACTTTTTTTGCGCGCGGGCACGGACAATGCCCGGCGCCAGCAAAATGCCAGCGCAACGCGCGAAATCACGAAATGTTCCGGCAAAAAAAATTCCGTCCCGGGCGAGCGCACGGGCGACCAACTGTTCTCCGGAAGCGCAGGCAATTTCAGCCCGCCGCGAAATAAAATAACCCAGCCGCTCGCGCATCACGGAAATTTTTTCCGGCGATATATCCGCCAGCCTCCAATACATATGCGCCAGCAGGCGCAGATAAGACTGGTTGCGGCGCGCCATCGGTCCCAGCTCCCTGGTGTAAGTCAGGCTGTTCACCGAATTTTCAAAAATCGTTGTCAGGGGCCGGTCGATATAGATAAACCCCGATAAAAATGACAACCGGAAAATCAACTCAGCGTCTTCCGCCGCATGAAACGATTCATCGAACAACCCGACCCGCTCAAGAATTCTCTTTTCAGCCACCATCGTCTGGATCATCGGGTGCCGCGGCGAAAGGCAGACTGAATCCACGGCGTTGGGAACAGAAAAAATTTCCGGTTCATGACTGGTGGCGGAGAGAAATTCAATGTCGCGCAACAGTTCATTCCGGCCGTTGATGCAACGGGTAAAGCAGATTCGCGCGCCCAGTTTTTCCAGCGCGCAAACCTGCCGCTCAAGCTTTTCCGGATGCCAGCGGTCATCCGAATCCAGGAAGGCGATCCAATGGCCGCGAGCGGCGCGAATGCCGGTGTTGCGTGCCGCGCTGACACCGCGATTTTCCTGGCGAATCAAATGAACTTGTTGGCCAAAGTTCTCGAGAACGTTCGCAGTGCCATCGGAGGAACCATCGTCAATGGCGATAATTTCAAAATCCGTGAAGGTCTGGGCGAGCACGCTTTTAATGGCGTCAGCTACGCAAAATTCGCGGTTATACGCGGGAACCACAACAGAAACGCGAGGGGAAGAACCTCTCGATTTAATCGTGATTCCAATGGTATCCGGGACAGCAAAACTCTGGGCATTTCTTTGGGGAGCGGTTTGCGCATTTATCAGAGCGTCGCCTGAGCCAACGCGGGATGAGCCACCCCAAACTTTACCGACAATTTTTCCAACGCACTGCGTTTGCGATTCCCACGTACCACTTTTTAGAAACTTGTTCCAGGCGTTTTCAGCCAGACGTTCCCCTTCAGCCGGATTTGCCAATATGCGAAGACAATTTTCGGCAAATTCCCGGGGAGAATCGGCGATCAGCAGATCCTCTTCATCTTCCACGTCATGGCCGTATGCGCCCAGGGGCGTGGAGACGACCGGGCATTTGCGGCTGAATGACTCAAGGATCTTAATCCTGGTGCCTCCTCCCGCGAGCACAGGAACAATAGCCATCGACCAATTAGCCATTTCTTTTTGCATGTCCGGCACCCAACCGAGGGTCTGGATATTTTTGCCGTTAAAAAGATTTTCACCGCGTTCGCCGGCCAAACGCAATTGCGCTTCCGGAACTTTTTCCAAAATCAGCGGCCAAACTTTATCAACAAACCAGCGGACGCCATCACAGTTAGCCCAATACACAAACGTGCCGACAAAGCCGATTTGTGGCGGGCGGGTGGGAGTTCGCGCGGGAGTTTCCTTCGGCTGCTCAAAACCGTTGGGCAATACAAAAACATTTTCCTGCATGCCAATCTCGAAACGATCTAAATCACTGCAGACGCAGACGGCATCAAAACGCCTGGTCAGGAATTTTTCACTGCGCCGCCACAGAATCATTTTGCGGTATTTTTCAAATTTCTCGGAAAAGGTTGTGGCCTGCAAAAGACGAAAACCGTACACGCTGCTGGGAACATCATCCACGTCCAACACCGCCCGGGGCCAGCGCCAGATATTAAAACCATTGGCCATCTCCAAACCATGGACCCAAATGAGGTCATATTCGGACATTAATTTCTCGAGATGCTTTTGGTCAGCGGCTGTGGCCTGCAATCCCTCAATGCCCAGGAAACGGGAGTCCAATTTTTTTAGGATCCTTTTCGCCAGCGTATTTCGAGGAATGGGAGGCAGGTGGAATTTATGCAGCAATTCGAAACCGCCCTGGTTGGGCTTGGCATCTTCAATCACTCTGGCATGGCGGCTGCCCAGGACCACCTTCACTTCTCCAAACTCGGAAAGTTTTTTAAAAATATGCCGGTTGCGCAGGACCGGACCATAGGCCTGCGCATTCAAATCGTGCGACGTGATGCAGAGAATTTTTTTCATCGGCTGAAGATCCTGTCGCAGGCGAGATTGTAATTGAATTTCATGGTTTTCAAAAAACCGTAGCCGCGGGGACGGCGCCAAATCGAGGCCGCCAATTTATCGACCTGCAGGCTCGATTTGACAGTCATCAAGCGTCCCCGATAAATCATTTGCATGAAGAACCAGTCTTCCAGGAGCGTTGCCAATTCACCGTTGCTGAGCTGGCCGGTGGTAGGCGGATTTTTTTTCAGGAAATCGGCGGCCCATTCGACAAATTCACGGCAGGCCTGGAGCTTTTTAATCGCCAGCGCAAACGAGTTACTCGTAGAAATATTTCGCCCGCTTAAACGCCATTCGACGTGGGCGCCGGGAATTGTCCGAATGGGTTTTTGCGATCCCATGGCGGCGATAAAGGCGTCATCCGAAGCCCAGCCCAGCGGAAAATCAGGAAAGCCCCCAACAGCATCCCAGGCCTCGCGCGAAAAAATCAGTTCCTGCGCCGTACTGGTTCTGCCGCCGCGCAGGCGTGAAACCAGAAAATCAGCGCCGCTTTCATTTTGGGGATGGAGCGGATTTTCGGAAAGCCGGGCGCCGGCGCCATTGATGGAGTTGGTATTAAAACGATATAAATGATGGCGTCCCTGGGTGAGTTGAAGTTCCTGATAGAATTTCTCAACGCACGCCGGATCCATCAAGTCATCGTCCGAGAAAAGCCAGGCCCACGGTTCCTGGCTCATGCGAATACAACGCGCCCAATGACGGACCAGGGATGTCCGGCCAAGATTTTTTTCAAAACGATGGTAGCTGATGGGCAAACTGCCCAAAAACTCCCGGACAATATCCCTTACTCCTTCCGGGCTGGCGTCATCTCCGATATAAAGCCGGAATGCATGGCAGGTTTGGCCCACGACAGACTCCAAAACCTGCCGGAGAAAGGCAGATTTATAGGCCGGAATGACGATTGCCAATGGATATTCAGCAGCCATAAATCAGGCGGGAAGCATTTCTGAATTGTTGACGCGGGACTCGAATGACCCGTTGCTATCTATGGGCCGATATTTCAGGTCCGGCAATACCACGGATCCCCAGCCGCGCGCCCATTCTGCGACAGTCGCGCCATCGCCTTCTTCGGCGCGGACTTCAAACGGCATCGTGTCGAGGACGGTGTCAAAATCCACCATGCCCGTGCGATGATTCCCTTTGCCCACGGACACGCCGCAACAATAATAGCCGGGGGCCAATCGCGGGCGTTGAATGGAGACTTCATATTCCATTTCTTCGCCGCTGCACAGACCGGGCCGTTCGGGGCCAAAGCACGTGCCCACCGGAGCTCCTTCAGGAGTGAAAATCGTCATGCTAAAACGGATCTGCGGCAGATTTTCATGCGCGCGGACTTTGGCGATAAATTTGAAGTTCTCATCCGAGGAAAAAATCGGCAGGGACCGGTCGAAGCGGAACGAAATGAAACGTGCCGTGCCCGTCCCGCGAAATTTTCGCGCCAATTTTTCAACCGGAAAGAAAACGGTCGAATTGTTACCAATCACTCCCGCATATCGTTCCACGGCTTTCTGCGTCGGGCCGTTAAAGATAACCCGGCCTTTGTCCAAAACAATGGCGCGCGAGGTTAATTGCAGAATCGCGGACATGTTATGGCTGACGAACAAAACGGTGCGCCCGTGGTTCTTGGAAACTTCATGCATTTTTCCGAGGCACTTCTTTTGAAACGCGGCGTCCCCGACGGCCAGGACTTCATCAACAATCAAGATCTCCGGCTCCAAATGCGCGGCGACAGAAAAAGCCAGCCGGACGTACATACCGCTGGAATAGCGTTTGACAGGCGTATCCAGGAATTTTTCAATCTCGGAAAAGGCGACGATCTCATCGAACTTGCGTTTAATTTCTGCGTTCGTCATTCCGAGAATGGCGCCGTTCAGGAAAATATTTTCGCGCCCGGTCAGTTCGGCGTGGAAACCCGTCCCGATTTCCAACAGGCTGGCAATGCGGCCATTGATTTCGATGCGTCCGGATGTTGGTTCAGTGATACGGCTCAGGATTTTAAGCAGCGTGGATTTGCCCGCGCCATTCCGCCCAATGACCGCAACCACTTCGCCGGCTTTGACTTCGAACGAAGCGTCCTGGAGAGCCCAAAAATCTTCCTTTTTGATCGCCCGGCTTTTCCACCATTTCATGGGGTTTCGCAGGAGGTCATCAATCGCGTGGCGCAGGCCGGGAGGGTTGTACTTCATACAATCATCCAGGCTGGCAAAACGGCCAATGGAATAGCGTTTGGAAAGGTTCTTTACACTGATGGCTGTATCGGATGGTAACATAGGAATTCGAGATTAAATAATGTCTGCGAAGGTCCGTTCCGTTTTGCGAAAATACCAAAGGCCGCTAATCATGAGGAGAATGGTCACGAGTACGGATGAAGCAAGCTCCTGGCTTTCAATCACATTACCGCCGCCAAGGATGCACCACCGGAATCCATCAATAATTCCCACAATCGGGTTGAGAGAATAAAGCAGGCGCCAAAGCCCGGACAGATGATGAGTCATGGGGAAGACCCCGGAAACAAAGATTCCGAACTGGACGATGAATGGCACGACAAACCTGAAATCACGATATTCCACCGTCAACGCCGCAATCCAAAAGCCAGTGCCCAGCGAAACTCCCAGGACAAGCAGCACGAACAGAGGGATGAATACAAGTTGCTGCGGTGGGCCAAAATGATAGTAAATCATCAATATCGCCATAAAGACCGCCGCAATTAAAAAGTCCACGAAGCTCACAATGACACTGCTGGCGGGCACGACCAGCCGGGGAAAATAAATCTTGGAAACCAAATTGGTATTGTTGACGAGACTATTTCCGCTTTCCGACATGGCGGTAGAAAAAAATTGCCACGGCAGCAGGCCACACAGGAAAAATAAAGCGTACGGCGCACCGCCGGTTGGAAAATGGCTAATTTTACCGACTACCGTCAGGGCCAGCATCATGAGAAATGGCCGGATGACTGCCCACGCGACGCCCACCACGGTTTGCTTGTAGCGGATGAGAAAGTCGCGCCACGCGAGAAAATAAAATAGTTCGCGAAATTTCCACAAGTCGCGCCAGTACTGGCGTTCCCCGTGTCCGGCTTCAATGATCAAGGTTTGTGTCATAGTTCTGGCTGCATGAGTTTCTCAAATTGAAAAATAAATTTGTCCCAGGAGCGTATCGTCTGGTGCTTGAATCGCGGGAGGCAGATCTGCGCCCAATAAGCGAATCGGCTGCCGAAAACATTTTTCATCCAGGCAAATTTCCAGCGCAACACATCATCGGTCTCAAGCCGCCTGATTTCACCGCCCAAAGTGCGGCCCAACTCCTTCATTTTTTCTATGATATCCGGGCGGGCGGGGATATACGTCGGCAGCCAGGTTCGTAAATATTTTACTGCCGCCTCCCGGGTGCGTTCGCTCTCCTCCATCTGCAGCAAATATTTGACGTGCAATTGGTTGGAAAGCCATGCGGATTCAAGCTTTTTGTCCGAACCATCGAAGGTGCTCAGACTGGTGGACAATGCGGTCCGATAAAAAATCCTGGCTCCCGGAATAAATTTGATTCGATCGGCCTTGAGTAAAACACGGCAAAAATATTCACCATCGTCATCAAATGACAGGCGCTCATCCCAGGGCCCGGCCGCTTCGGTCAATTCGCGGCTAACCAGCCAACTGCCCGGCTGCATCCAGATATTGGAGGACATTTTTCGTATCAGCCATTCGAGGGGCGATAGGTCCTCCCACAACGCCGTGCGGACAAAATCAGCGCGTTTAGTGCGATACAGGAACTGGCCCCATTCGGAGGACAGGAGAGTTCGCTTAGGACACTGCGGGGCAAATTCCATCTGCCGCAAAATCTTATCCGGCGCGAGGATATCATCGGCATCAAGCCATTGGATGTAGTCACCATGGCAAAGCGAGAAAGCCTTATTGCGCGCGGCGGAAGCGCCCTGATTTTTCTGGGACAAAACAATTACGCCATCCTTGGAAAATTTTTCAGCGACGGCTTTTGTCCCATCTTTCGAACCGTCATCAACGACGATGATTTCCTTGTTCGGCCAGGTTTGGCCCAACGCAGAACGCAGCGTCGCCGCAATCCATTCCTCCGCATTATAAGCTGGAATGAGAATCGAAACTAAGGGCTTCATTATTTTTCGCCTTTTTAAAAACCGGGTCCGAACGCTTTTCTTTGCGCAGTAATTCCGAATAGGTAGCCACCGTGATAGCCCCCACCTCATCCCATGAACATCTTGCTTTTGCAAAATCCTGAATCTCGCGCCGGCGCGAGCTCAATTCACGATACAAATCGCTTTGAAAGTAGTTTTGAATGGCGAGCTGCAACGCTGGGGGATTTTGCGGTTCACAAACAAAACCGGTTTTGCCTTCAACCACGTCTTCCCGCAAGGAACCTACGTCAGTCACGATGACCGGGAGGCCAAAACTATATGAGAGGAAAAGAATGCCGCTCTGGAAAATGGACACATAAGGCATGACCAAAATGTCTGCCGCTTTAAAATAGATCTCGATTTGGTCATCAGAGATATATTCGATTTTTTCCAG
Organism: Pseudomonadales bacterium; assembly: GCA_035500235.1. Taxonomy (GTDB): domain Bacteria; phylum Verrucomicrobiota; class Verrucomicrobiia; order Limisphaerales; family UBA11358; genus UBA11358. The sequence goes on from DATJXK010000254.1 coordinate 10,268, forward strand.
CACACGGCCACCCAAATGACTCCGCAAGATAGTCTGCCTAATTTCTTCCCAATAGTTTTTGGGGCCTTTGGGTCTTCCGGCGATAACCAGCCGCAGGGCGGGATCTTCTTTTGAAATTGTTTGAAAGACCTCAACGAGAAATTCCAATCCTTTGTAAGGCGCAATATTGCCAAAAAACAAAATGACCTTTTGGTCCGAGTGCAAACCCAGTTTTTGGCGCGCTTCGGTGCCAGTCAACGCGGTTGTCGGAACGGCATTATTTATTCCGAACGGAATCAGGACGATTTTATCGTTCAGAACGCCAAAATCCGAAATCAGCTCCCCTTTCATTTTGTTGGTATGAACGAAAATCCGGTCGCAAAGCCGATATTGGAACCTGAGCGTAGCGCGGTTGAGAGCCGAATCGTATCCATCGCGCTTGCCGGCATTGATGTTATGGGCCGTAAACGCGATTTTTTTGCCGAGCAATTTGTAAAATACCATCAACAAAGTACGGTCGAAGAACTCGAATTTATTATTCCACAAAATGTGAAAAACTTTGGCGCGCGATGTCATCGCGTAAGTGATTAACCGAAAATAATAAATCAATACGCGCGACATTTTTTTCAGCAGGCCTGCATGAGTGCTTTGGTCCCCGCGCAAATTCCTGAAATTTACGAGGGAAGATTGCCGTAACTGTCCGCTCTCCAATTCATCGCTGGCAATAAAATCGAATTTTATACCGGTCGCCACGAGCGCCGAGGCCAGGCCAAGCGAATAATGCCGGTCGCGTCCCGCGGTCAGAACGCCGACACCGCTCTCGAATTTTTTTACGGTTTCCATTATTTCACCAATGCGGCAGCACGTAATGGATGACTTCCGGGTTTTAACGTTTCCGGGACGGGTTCCGTTTTCCGGGTCTTTCTTTCAGGAACGCGCGCTTCAATGACCAGTGTTTCAAACTGGTTAATCGTTTCACTGCCCATGTGCCGGCCGTGGGATTCGATGTCGCGTAAATTCGGGTCATTACTTTCGCCGGGCTTGTGCTGCTTAAGATTCTCAAAACCACAGCGCGCCAGCGCCGCTTTCAGCGTTTCGGCATCGTAAAGAAATTGGTGCCCCCAACAACGAAAGGCGTTGTTGATCACAAAGGCAGCTTTGCAATCGGTAACTCCGGGGAAAAGTTTGGAGATGATCCATTCGATGTATTCGTTTTGGGCCGATGTCCTTTCCATCGCATTCAAGCCCAGGAGCACCCGCAGATCCGGCGTCGCAATGCGTATGGCGCCACCCGGCTTGAGCACACGGAACGACTCGCGCAACATGGCCATGCCGCTATCGTAGTCAATGTGTTCAATCATGTGTTCGGAGGCGACGTAATCAAATGTCTCGTTGTCGAAAGGAAACCGCCTTGTCGCATCGAGATAAATCACGCCGGGAATTTCGAGAATCAAATCCGTGTTCAACCAGCCATCCAGCGGCGTGAAGCTGGAGCCCAATTGCAATTTTCTTATCGGATGAGTCCGGAAATAATTTTGTATTTTGCCGCCCCGGATTGTCCGCCAATAAAGCTGTTTGAGATCCAGCGCCCCGGCACGGGCGGCTTGCACAGCCCCGACAACGAAGCCTGACTTTTTTACACCCCGTTTAAAACGATGCAATTGGTTTCGCATATGCTTGTGTCGAAAACTCAAAACGTTCGGACTTGTGAAAGAACAACCGCTCAACCGCTTCCAAAGTCATCACGGCGTTGATCTCGACGGAAAAATCATTGCGTCCGCCGATATGGGCATCAGCGAGCGTCTTCAAGAATTCAGGATTCCACCAACTGCTGCCGCGAACACGTGAATTGGAAAGCACTTCCCGAACCCACGGAGCCATTTCTTTTCGAAACCACGGGCCGTAACGGAGGAATTTATGCAATCCTGCGATTTTCAATTTACTAACGATGGGATGGAAAAATGGATTGAACGCGGAAACGGAGCGCGGCAGCCCGGCGGTGTTGTAGTAGTCGAGCTTGAAAGTCGTTTCGGCAAAGACGCGGCGCCATAAAAATTTCAGACCCGAGTTATCTCCGGCAAAACCGCGGTCTGTAGGTATTTTCGAAAGGGTGGGATGGTTGGCGCGCACCAAGCTGAATGAAGGCAGCGATGATTTACGGACTTCTTCCGGCGCCTGGTACATCAAGGCCACCAGCTCGTTATCCAAATATGGCGTGCGAAAATGCAACTGCGAGCGCCCGGCCGCAAGATTGCCGAAGAGATTCCAGGGAACTTCCTTGAACGCAGCAAAGGTAACAGGATGCCCTTTATGGGCAGATAATTTCCCCGATTGCGAAGCGATTGTTTGGCGCAATTCCGGATTGAACAATTGCGGCGTGAGCGGGAGCTTTTTGAACGTCGAAATGCTGCGAACGATTTCACTGCCGTAATTTCCGGTTAACCGCACCGGCGCGATCTTGCGGGCGCGCTGGTTAAAGTAAATCTCGTGCGCGTTAAAGATCCCCGCGCAGCCATCCGTCGCATAAACCGCTTTGTCCGCGTATGTTGCGGTATTTGTAAAAAAATCGCCGTCCAGTCGCAGCAATCTATGATCCAGGCCTACCGCCGCGGCAACCCGCGCCGCAATTTTATCATCCAGCGTCTGGCCACTATTGCCGGTAAACGTGTAACAGGCAGCCTGGCCCTTACTGAGCGGCGAGCAGGCCATAATCATGCGTGTGTCCAAGCCGCCCGTAAGCGCGATCCCAATTTTTGACGCCGCTTCAAAATACCGTGGTAAAATCCGTTTGAAGGTTTCTTGCAGCCGGTTTTCAAACTCTTTTCCCGTCAACTGGGGCTGGACTTCCCAAGTTTCCGGCGAGAAATATTTTCCTTTTTTGCAACGGCCATTTTCGAACGTCCACAATGAGCCACCGGGCAAAACCTCAATTTTGCGAAATAGCGTTTTCCAATCCAGAACACAACCGAACGTCAAAAAATCCGCAACGCCTTCGGGATCAAATTCGTGAGAATCCGGCAAGATCCGCAGCAGCGCTTTCGCCTCGCTCGCAAAATAGAAGGCGTCAGATGTCGCACGAAAATAAATCCGCTGGATGCCAAAGCGGTCGTTAAACAGGAAAACTTTGCGACGGTTTTTGTCTATCAACAGGCCGCTGAAAAGACCGTTGAGTTTTCCCGGAAACGTTTCACCAACCTCCTTGTACAATTCTATCAGTTTTTTCCCGTCGGCGATTTTAGCATCCCAAAAACATTCGCCGGAAAAAACCAATGCAATCTCCTTATTTTCATCGAAGGCGATTCCATCGCCGTTTTCAAACGAAACTGCGCCGGCGTAAATCCCCATTTCCGGGAAGGATCGTGCCGCCATTTTATAAAAACTTTCATGGCGCATCTCATCCAGCATCAGTCGCAAACGGGCGCTGCATTCGTCCGGGGAACTGAATGAAATGATTCCGGCAATTCCGGGCATATCTTTTAAAATTGGAGCCGGCGGGAGGAATTAAACGCTCCAACCTGCTGATTACAAATCAGCCGCTCTAGCGTTGAGCTACACCGGCAAGAAATCGAATAGACGATTATTGGGAGGGTTACCCTCCGGATAACTTTCTTCGGTAGAGCCAATCACGCCCGGCCAGGGCCATCTTTAGCATCGGCTCGGGGAGCATTCCCGAAATACCGCGATATAATTTTAACGCGGTAAATATCTTCCCTTTGGACGTTAACGGAAGGTAGTAGCGGGGAAACTGAATCTGCTCAAATCCATTGCGGCGCTTGAGTTCAACCAATGAACTGTCTTTTTTGTTGCCGTAAGTGTACCGGTCGTAAACGAAATAACCGGCTTTTCTTTGCGCACAGACTTCTACCGCCTTGGCAATCAGCGCGTTGATGGGACGTTTGTCGTAATGCGCGTTGGAAGCGAGGATATGCAGGATAAACGCCACCGAATCAACATACGTCATCTTGATGAACCCGATGAGTTGATCCTCAAAATACGCCCCAACGAAATCGCTGCGATCCAAATAAGTCGCGTGCTCACGCTTGATGGTTTCAAAATCCTTTCCGAAATGCCAGAACGGCCGGCCCTGCCGGACGGGAGTTTCATTGCAGAGGTTGTGAATGCCGCGCACCAATTCATCATCAAATGATACTGCCCTGGTCACCACGCCGCGCTTGGCCGCCCTTCGCACGTTTTTTCTCGTCTCTTGCGGCACACTTTCCCACCAGTTTTCGTAAGTTGAAATCGTCACGGCAGCGTAATTGTCCCAATCGAAAAACAAATCGTACTTCGGAGAACAATCCGGCGGCCGTTGAAAAAACGTCAAAACGTCGGCGTTCAACCCGCTCTTTTTCAAGGCGGCGGCAAACGTTTCAGGATTTTTAACCAGTTCGCCTTCCACCAAGTCCGCATCACGAATGGAAGCGACCTTGAAAAATTTTCCAGTCGCAATCACCGTTCGCCCGTCAATATTTGCCGACGGAACGAACGCCGTTTTTCCTTTGATCCGGATCTCGGCGCAATTCGCCGGGAGGCTGAGGGAATTTTCCAACATAATATTTTTAGGCAACCAATTCGTCCGGCGCCGCGGAGAAATGCTCCTTTTGTTGCGAGCGTATGCCGCGCAACCATTGTTCAAACATGACCAGGCTAAAGAGCAGTTTGTGATTATCCTGGCGCCGCGCGCGATGATCCTCCAAAAGCTTCCGCACTGGCTCCGGCTTCAACTGCTCGTACATGAGTGAATTTGGATCGAGCAGGAATTCCGAAAGCATTCCTTTGGCGCGAAGATTAAACCAGTTGTCCACCACATTAACCGCGAAACCCCGTTTCTTGCGAAAGAGAATCGAAGCCGGCAATAACTTGGCGCAAACGCGCCGGTGCAGCCATTTGCGGATACCGTAGCGAATTTTATGATTTGCCCCGAGCCGTTGCACAAATTCCACGACTGAACGGTCCAGGTACGGCACACGGGTCTCCAGATTGTGCGCCATGGAAAGCTTATCGGCGTACATCAATAATTCGTCCGGCAGCGACGAGCGAAGTTCGAGTAGTTGAAAGCCACCCAATTCATCCGTCTGCTCCATCTGGGGCAGAAGCGGATTCAGATAATGGGACAATTCCCCATCGCCATTGGGACAGAATTGCGGGCGGAAAAGGCCGCTGACCGTTTCCGCCGGATGAAGCGCGAAGATGCTTTCGTAGCGGGCAAAACGGTCCTCGATGGCCAAAGATTGCACTCCGCGTTTTAATGTCTCATTTCGCGGCAGCCGTCGAATGGCAGCGCTGATGCGCGTGCGAATGCCTGCAGGCAGCCCGCGCCACCAGCTTCCGTAACGGACACCAATATGCCGGTTGTATCCGCCGAAAAGTTCATCAGGCCCCTGGCCAATAAATGCCACCTTTACGTCCTGCCGCGCGCGACGGCTGACAAAGTACATCGGGACAATGGAAGAAGTCGCGACCGGCTCCTCCAAAGATTCCACGATCCTGGGAAATGATTTTTCAAATTCATTCTGGTCCAGCTTCACGGCCACATGGCGCGCGCCCAAATGGATCGCCGTTTGCGCGGCGGCGTTAAGTTCGTCGCCCGCAAATTTTTTCCCGTACCCCACCGTATAGGCAGGCCAATTCCGGCCATGCTCGTTCATCAACGCCAGCAACAACGCGGAATCCAATCCCCCGCTTAATAAAATACCCACGGGCACATCTGAAGACAGATGGCGGCGAACCGACTTGCGATAAAGAGAAAGCAATTCCTCCGTGGCTTCCGCATCTGAAATGCGTTCGGGGAAGGGAGACGGGGTAAATTTATACCAGCGTTCCTCGCGGCATTTTCCTTTCTCGACGACCAGCATCGTGCCCGCGGCTAATTTCTTAATGCCTTTAAAAATGGTCAGCGGAGACGGCGTGTAACGAAAACGGAGAAAGAGCGAGACGGCCGCCGACGAGATTTCCGGCATCGAATCCCTGGCCGCCAGGACCGGGCGGATTTCCGAGCCGAACGTCAGTTGCCCATTTTCGATTTGATAATAAATCAATTTGACCCCCATGGGATCCCGCGCGACCACCAGGCGTTTATATTTAACGTCCCAGATCGCGATGCCAAACATGCCGTTGAGATGGTTAAAGACATCCGTGCCCCATTCCCGGTAGCCGTGGACGATGACCTCCGTATCCGAGCGCGTGCGGAACTTGTACCCGCATCTTTCCAGCTCTTTGCGGAGTTCCTTAAAATTATAAATCTCACCGTTGAAGACGACCTGCACCGAATTTTCTTCATCGGACATGGGCTGGCGGCCGCCGGATAAATCAATGATGGAGAGCCGCCGGAACCCCAGGCCGATGGGGCCAGAGATAAATTCACCCGTGTCGTCCGGCCCGCGATGGAGCATCGAACGTGACATGAGGCGAATCACTTCCGGATTCACCGGTTCATCTTTGACGAAGTTAAGCTGCCCGCAAATCCCGCACATAAAATTTGGAATTGAGGTTTTCATGGTTTTTGGTGATCGCCGACCGCGCTTCACATAAATAGAAAGCGAGGCTGCGAAACATTTGCGATTGCCCCCAACGATGCATCGGCACGTTATCCCAGCCGAACATTAACTGGCGTGAACGGAACGAACCGTCAGGTTTGACCCAGTTTTTCAGGATTCCCGCAATGACTGTCTCCAAAGTCTCATTGAGTTGCGGGAAATAATTCCGCAACAAAAGACATAAATTGATGCATTCGGCGCAGTCGTACAGCTCATGTCGGTAAACTGTCAAACGCGGCGCCTTCGCAAAGGGGCGCGGCATGCCGTCCTCGGAAAAAAGTTTTTCCAGGTAGAATTTGATGCCGCGTTCGAGCGCTTTGATGCACTCGTCATTTCCCGTGAGAAAATAAATTTTCGCCAGTGACTTCATGACGAAGCAGGTGTGAAAGTGGTCCACAAAATCCCGCTTGCCGTCCACGGCGTAGGGCCAGGAGCCGTCGGGGTTTTGGGATTCCAAAACGAAGTTCACGTTGCGTTGTGCAATTTCCAGGAAATGATCATTTCCAAGAAATTTCGCCGCGCTCGTCAGGGTAAATGCCCGGTAAGCGGAAGCGTTGACGACGCCGACCTTGTCGAATGGAGTGTAGGAGCAGGTGCTGGCGGTTTCGGAAAGCCGGAAATCCTTGATGTCGTCGCGGACGTGATGGGCGATGGATTCCAAAATCCGGTGCCATTTTAAATGCGGCTGCAGTTGTTCCATTTGCAGGAACGCTTCGAAGACATAAGGCGTGGTCGTGATGAGGGGCGTGCCGGCGGGAATAATGCCGTTGCGCGTGACCCAATCGAACGGATAGCCCCAGCCATATTCTTTGAAATCGGGACAGCGGGTTTTTTGCAGGACGTCCAGGTAATGCGAAGCTTTTTCCAAAAACGATTCGCTGCCCGTCGCTTCGTAAAGATAGGCAAAACCCATGGCGTAATGCGCGTCGGCAATCGGCAAACGGATGCGATGATAAAATAATTTTCTTGCCGACGGAAACAGCGCCTCGCTCAGGACCATGGGAGCGACAGCGAATGTGCCGAGCGCTTTATGATTATAATAGAGCGATTTGGCACGACGCCCGATTGGCCCCGCGTAAAAGGATTGATGGTCCCGCGAAACTTCGCCGAAACTGCCAAGCCAGTCCGTAAAAGTTTCTAAAACTTTTTGGATTTCATTCGTTTGCATAAGAAAGCCCGTGATTACCACGGACGAGATTTAGAAATGACGGCAGAAAATGCCGCGCACTCTCAGGAATATTTTGTTTGGGAGGTTTCCAGGCGGAAATTGTCCACCTTTTTGAACCGCAGCAGTGACAGAAAAATGTTCTTCAGCTTTTTAAGCTGGTTGTGCCGGTGAAACCGCATCAGTTCCGGCGAGACGGGCCGCTCCATCCGCGTCATGGCCGCGTGGCAATAACCACAGAACATCAAAAAGCCGCCGATAAAAAAGGGCTTTTTCATGGCGCGGAAAGCCACCCGGAACATTTCCCAGAAGGGCGAACCGCCGAGATAATAATCCTTTTGGCCGTACGAAAAATAGGCGGCCAGCAGTCCCCGTTCCGCGGTGCTCATGGTCCGGTGATGGAAAAATCTTTTCTCGGCAAACGATCGCACTTTCCACCCTTTCATTCGCGCCGTCATGACCGCAATCCAATCCACGCCCCCGGCCCGGCTTTTAACATAACCACCGATTTCGTCGAAACATTGCCGGCGAAAAAGCTGCACCTGGCCGGCCACAAAGTTTTCCCCTTCAAAACTGTCCCGCGCTGAATCGAAGTTGCCCTCAATATAAGGCACTCCCGCTACCCCAAGTTGAGGGTCGGCAGTAAATTTTTGCATGAGGAACTCCATGAGATCCGGTTCAAAAGTGACGTCAGCGTCCAAGTTTCCCACGATGTCAAACTGCGACGTTTTTAAAAATTTAAACGCGGCGTTAATCGCATCCGCCTTGCCGGTAAAATGGCGATTGGGGCGGTTGACACGGCGGATGAGCGAGATCCAGGGAAAACGCGCCGTGTAACTCTCAACGATTTCTGCCGTGCGATCGGTCGAACCATCATCCGTGATGACCCAGTGTTCCGGCAATTGGGTTTGGGCCGTGACGGATTCAATCGTTTTGGCAATAAACGATTCCTCATTCTTTGCTGCCGTGATGAGAACGTATTTCATGGATGACGCGAATGGATTTCAGCCAACGAGGTCGCTAGCCTAAACATGACAAATCGGGACGAAGTCTGAGTGTTTCTCACCGGCCATCGGCGGGCGCATGGGACAGGCCTTGGTCGGCCAGATGCTCCGGTCTTCGTAAATAAATGGCTGATATTTTTCAGGCAGCATCTCCGACGTCCGGACCTCCACCCGGCCAAAATAAGGCTCGTATCGCTGGAAATAATCCAGGCCGGGCGCGCGCATATGATAAGCTTCCGCGGGATTGGCTTCAGGATACTCGACGGTCTGGTCGCAGACGATAGGCACCGGCAAAACCGCAATACCGTTGGGCTTCAGAATCCTCCGGATTTCCATCAACGCTTTCCGGTCATTGGGAATATGCTCGAGCACATGGGACGCAAAAATGAAATCGTAGGTTTCATTCTTGAAAGGGAGATTTTGGATATCGACGTTGTAAGTTACATTTTTCATCGACAAATCAGCTGTCTCATAATCTCCAAAGCGTTTCAAAAAAATGGAGGCAAAAAACGGTTCCGGGGCAAAGTGCAGCATCTTCAATCGCGAAGCATCCATGATGTCAAAAAGATCCATCAGGACCAGATACTGCAACCGATGCCTCTCGAGTGCGCCGCATTGCGGGCATTTCGCGTCCTTTCTCACACCGGCAAAGCTCCTGACGTCCGCGAACGGTCCTTCATAATCGCAAACCGGACATTGGAATTGCTTTTTGGACCGGTTGAGAAATCTAAAGAGCGGTAACGGTGGCTGGAATTTATTGTCCAGCCGATTGAGAAGTTGAGCCATGAGAATCGATTACGAGCCGCTTCCATTAAACCGGAGGTTGGACGGCGGAACGAGAGTATTGCTGTTGTTTGTACTGCTGCCGGCCAGGGGATGCGGATAAACGAACGGCGTATAACCCGGCTTGGGGGTGTCGTTATAAAAGTCCCGCCCGGCTTGTATGCCGGGATACAGGCTCGCCTCCTCGGAATGCGCGCCGTTCAGTGTATCGGACCAGCAATAGATTCCCTCCAGCGTTTCATTGGGCCAGGCGGCGATTCCGAAGGTCGTATTGATAGTGAGCAAAATGCCATTCACCAGTCCCTGATCTTGTAGTAGGTTGCCCGAACCTCGCCCGGGTTGGTCCAGGGCGGCATAAACCTGGCGAATTTGAAAATGATCGCCGGTATTGAAGGTCAACACGGTACAGGCCACAAGACCAACCGTTGCCGGCGTGCTGCCAATATAATAAATCGTATTGGCCGTGTTCGAAATAACCGTTGAAAATATCCCGCTGTTGGTATTAAGCACCGCATAACCGTACCATTGGTTTGGTGTCCAGTTGGCGCCGGCCACCTGCAAATAGGTTGAGCCGTTCGGCGAAGAACTGGTGCCGCTTAAATAGAGTGATGCGCTATTCGAATCATACGGAGACATACCATTGGCCCCGCCGAAAGGGTCCCATTGCCCGTAATAAGAACATGTATAGCGATAGTTTCGAAGGGCCACGAGCCCGTTATAGCCAGTGGCCGTGTTGCTAAAAACGATGCCGGAACCGCCGCGAATCATTAAAGCAGCATAGATAGGATAAAGTGGCGAACCCTGGGGGCAAGTGAATGTGTTGCCATAAATTTCAAAACTTCGTTCACTGCGAACGCGTCCCCCCGTTTCGGTCCCGTGGTTATTAAAACAATCGTTCCAAACGGTGTTATAGCGGAAAACGATTCGCGCCCCGCCTTCACCATCACACGCCCCCACACTGGCGACATAAGGCTCAAGATTGGTGAACAAATTATTTTCCACGTAAAGAACGTTGGAGCTACTTAGCCCATACGTAGCCGGTTGGCTCCAGGATTGGTCACCCAGGCCGTCGTTCGGCACGTAACCATTGTCTTCAATGGAAATACCCTTTTCGAAAAACGCATTGTGGTCAATGACGCTGAGCGAGTTGCCGTAAGTGGCGATATTTTTCGCGTAAAGCCCGTTAAACCAATTATGGTCAATCCGCCAGGAACTCCCGGCGATGCCGTAAACGGCAATCGAACCATAGTAATTTTCGCTCGTATTGGTCACGCCCCCGCAAAATTGTATGTTGGAAATTTCGCTCAGGGTGCCGGCCGTGGGATTAAGAATAATCATTTGCCCGCTGACCGCGCGATTTTCTTCATCCACCAGGACGGTCGCATTGGATCCAGCACCCACTAAGGAAATCCCATTTAATGTCAGTGTTTGAGTCCAAATCGCCGTGCCGGCGGGCAATTGCACCGTGTCACCCGCAGATGCCGTGGAAACAGCGCTGTTCACATCGGAAAACTGGCAGCTCGCCGCTTTGATGGTTGCGCCCATGGAGGAAAATTCAGGTAGCAGCAAAGCTGTTCCTATCAAAATCCATAACCAAGCTGGCCTAAATTCTTTCATGCCTCAATGTCCCGGAGGATTAGACAACGATCTCTGAAATTTATTGCCAAAAAACTTTTGGCAGCGAGCCATTCACGGCTCCTTCCGCAAAAAAGACGTCCTCCGCTTCTTCCGGCGCTTCGGCCGTTTGCTGCCTCGGATAATTGATGGCGATCAAAAAGAAGATAAAAAATGGCAGGGCGTTAAGGCGAAACGACGCTTCGGTCCAATTATATACGATGAACGAAAACAGATAGCCCATGCGAAAGCGGCCCCATTCGAAATCCTGCAAGAGCTCGCGACGGCATTTGCCATATGTGGCCAGCAGCATCGCCACGGTTATCAGGACCCCAAGCACTCCCAGGTTAAGATAGGTTTCCAAATAGCCATTATGGGCTTCGTTCAACCCGGGATAAAGGTTCTGCACCGCTTCACGGCGGTCCCCCAGCCAAAAACCCTCAAAGCCGGTTCCGATCACCGGGTTCACGTTCCAATGCCAAAGCATCGTCCAAATATCTGTTCTGCCGGTGAACGTTTCGTTTCTGCCCAAAAGATGGATAAAGCCGCCAAAAAGGCCCAGCCCGGCTCCGGCGACAGTGCCGATAATGACCGCCATGAGAATGTACGCGCTGACACGTTCTTTTTGTACCCAGCTCAGCCCCAGGAACAACATGATGGCCACTCCCAGCATCATTGCAACAAAAGGAGACGCACTATGCGCTGTCTTCAGAAGCCACAAATCCATCAACATCAGGCCGCTGCATAATAGCATTTCATTTCTTTTCGTCCGGCCCGGCTCCCATCGAAAAACATGCGCCATATGCCACAACAAAACCGCACCGATGATCCAGCAGTCAAATCCCAGCTCATTCTTATTGGTAGCAATGCCGGTATTCATCTGCGCTCCTGTCCACGTATCGTACAAACGCCCAAAATTCGGGTAATATTTGATAAAGAGGATTGAAACCGGGAGCATTACATACGCCGACCGTTTAATGAGCACCGTCAGCGCCTCCATCAGGTCGGGCTCGGTGAGAATCACCAAAGCCATTACCGGGTTGCCCAGCAATTTTATCCAGCGCTTGAACGAGACAAACGGAAAGTCCGACCACAAAACTGCTACGAGACAATACGCCAGGAAAATGGTCAGCCATTGGTTGTTCCGAACAAATTCCCCGATGGAAACACGCCTTTTGCTCAGGACAAATAGGCCCAAGGCAATTAACAGAGAATAAAACACCGCGTCAATCGGGCTGCCATCCTCGACCGTGATGCCGCCAACACCGAAACCAAAAATATCCAGCCATTGCGAGAGAAACCGCGAACCGGGACCGACCACTATCCAAAAAAACGGAAGCCACAAAGCACTGGTGACATTCGGCTTTCCGCGAAAATCGCGTATAAAAAGAACGGCGATAAACGCAAGCGTCAACAATGTTGCCAGGGATTGCGGCATAAATATTTTTAGAGCCAGCTACTTTACCGTTAATGTAACGGGTTAAACCTTTGGCTACCAACGATGTAACGGGTTTTCAAAATTTGTAACGGATGGTGTAACGGGTTTACCCGTTGATTATCAACGATGTAACGGATGTAACGGCTTTTATACGAATATATCCTATGGCACTCTTGCCGGTCTAAGCCGCCAGCTCCTCCACTGCAATAGATGCCGGTTGCGGGTTCAACATGCTCTCAACCATTCCCAGAAACTTTTCCTGTTCCTGTTCCCAGCAATTCTGTTCGTAAATCCGCCGGCCATTTTCCATGAGACGCTGCAAGCCGTCCGGATTTTGATACGCCCACTCAATTTTAGCAGCCAGGTCGCTGGCATTATTCGGCTCAAAAAACAGAATCTCATCATCGCTAAAATAATCCCGGATTCCGCGCGTGGTCGGAACAATGACGGGTTTATTCATAGCCAGATACTCGAAAATACGGGTCGGAAAGTTGATTTCCGTGAACACACTTAAGCGGTTTGGAACCAGCCCCAGGTCAATTTTCGAAATATCGGAGGCAATGTCGCTCAGGTTTTTGAAACCGTGAAAAACGATGGCATCTTTTATATCCAGCTTTTGTGCCATCTCCAGGATCTTTTCTAAATAACTCGTTCGATCTCCATACAGGTGCAGCATGAGACCGGGAATCCTCGCCTTCAATTTGGCGACCGCTTCCACCGCGAGGTCCAGACCGTGGCGCTCCACAATCAACCCATGATACATGAGCATAAAAGGCCGGTGCCCGGTGTTTTCGGATACTGAATCATTTAAAGCATCGTGCCGCATTGTACCGTTGGGGCGTGGACTGAAGATCTCCGCTTCGGGTGAATTCATCACTGTTTGAATTTTTCCCGGCGGACAACTCCTTGAAGTAAACAATTCCCTGAACGCAATGTTGGGCGTAATGACCCGGTCCGCAAAGGCAATGCTGTGCTTTTCCATTTTTTCCAGCCATTGAACCGTGAAATGGTTCTCATGCAGGCCGTAAATGCTCCGGAACAATTCCGGCATGGGATCATGCAAATCCAAAATAATTTTTGCCCCCCGCAATCGTGGGAACCATCCGCTGAACACGAGGAAATCCGGCATGTTGTGCACATGGACCAGTTTATAACGTTTCCTCAGGCTCCAGGCGGCCAGCAGGGAAAATGAGGCAGTTAAAAACCAGCCATACTGAAAAATGTAAACGAGCTTGCCCGCGCGGCGGCGTTTCAACGATATACGATGAACGTTAACGCCGTTAATGTTTTCACAAGCCTTCTCAGATTTATTTTTACGGAGACAAATCACGTCTACGTTGGCACCGGCACGTTTTAGGGCTTCCGCCTCGCGGCGCGGCCGGGGATCGGACGCATAGTAGGAATACAAAACCACCGCCACATTAACATTTTCTAACGGCGACTTTGGGCCATGGCCATTGACCGAAAGACGAACCCGGGAGTGACCGGCTACTTTTTTAGGCCGGTAATTTTCCTTAAACCATT
>DATJXK010000255.1:0-8786 GCA_035500235.1 Pseudomonadales bacterium
CGCGGAAGCGGAAGTAGAATATAAAGACCACGTGAGCCAAAGCGTGTACGTAAAATTTCCGGTCGTCGACCGCGAAAAAACGTTCGTCATTATTTGGACGACGACCCCATGGACACTGCCGGCGAACTTGGCGGTGGCCTACAATAAAAAATTTCAATACGTCAGCGTCGCGGTGGGGGACGAGAATTACATTTTGTATCGCGGCCTTTTACCTGCCGTGGCGGAGAAGTGTGGTTGGGCGAATTATAAAGAAACGCCTATCGCCAATGAAGAGCTGTCGGCGATGCAGTACCAGCATCCATTTATCAATCGCATGGGCAAATTGCATGCGGCGGAATTTGTAACGGCAGACACGGGCACGGGCTTCGTTCACATCGCGCCGGGACATGGTTTGGACGACTACAATCTCGGATTGAAAGTTGGCTTGCCGATTTATTCGCCAGTGGATGATGACGGCAAACTCGCCTATACGAATGATTTGCCGCGCGAGCAGCAGATGCCGGAATCTATCGTGGGCAAAGCGCTGCTGGAAAAGCACGGCAAGAGCGACGCGAACGAAGCCGTGTTGCACGAGCTGCGCCTGCGCCACGCGTTGTTGCACCAGGAAAATTATCATCACAGCTATCCGCATTGCTGGCGCAGCAAGACTCCAATTGTTTTTCGCGCGATGGACCAGTGGTTCATCGAGATTGATCATACTGTGCCGGGCAGCGGCATCTTCCGCGAGGCAGCGCTCGCTGAAATCGGACACGTGAACTGGATTCCGGATTGGGGCGTGAACCGCATCAAGGGCGCCGTGCAATCGCGGCCGGACTGGTGCATCTCCCGCCAGCGCACCTGGGGCGTGCCCATCCCCTCTTTTTATGACACCAATGGTGAGCCCATTCTGGACGCGCAAATTGTTCGGAACACGGCAGATGTGATTGAAAAGCACGGCTCGAACATTTGGTTTGAAAAATCTACCGAAGAACTTTGGCCGATGGTGAAGCCAAAGAATTGGAGCGGAGCAGAAGCGGTCAAAAAATCGAACGATACGCTGGATGTGTGGATTGATTCGGGCAGTTCGTCGCGCGCCGTCATTGCGCGGCGCAAGGAAATCGCCGGCAAAGAGAAAGCATTCCAGGCGGATATGTATTTGGAAGGCAGCGACCAGCATCGCGGATGGTTTCAGTCGTCACTGCTGCTCTCGCTCGCGGGTAATGGCGCTGCACCATACAAGACAGTACTGACGCACGGGTTCATGGTGGATGCGGACCGCGAAAAAATTTCCAAGAGCAAGCAAGGGCAGGGCGGGTATGAAAAACCGCAGACAGCGGAAGCCTACGTAAAGAAATGGGGCGCGGACGTCGTTCGGCTTTGGGTCGCGTCGCAGGATTTCCGCAACGACATTGTTGTGAGCGAAGAGCGAGTAAATAAAGTGGGTGAAACCTATCGTGCCATCCGCAATGCCCTGCGCTATCAGCTTTCGAATCTCTACGATTTTGATCCGGCCAAACATTCCGTGCCGGACGATAAACTCACCGGATTGGATCGCTGGATACTCGCTGAGTTTTCAAAACTCGTGAATGAGATTCTCGAAGCGTACAACAAGTTCGAATTCCATGTCGTGTACCAAAAAGTCAGCCAGTTTATTGCGGTGGAACTTTCAGCCGTGTATCACGACGTCATCAAGGACCGTTTGTACACCGATGCAGCAAATTCGCATCGCCGCCGCTCCACACAGACCGTATTGCATCGGTTGGTAGCAGGCTTGAGCCAAATGCTGTCGCCCGTCCTGGTCTTCACCGCGGATGAAGCCTGGGAATTTGTGCCGGGAAAGAAAGATTCTGTCCATCAAAGTGAATTAAAACAAATAAATTTCGCATTGACCGCAGACGAAACCAAAAAATGGGAATGGCTGAAACAATGGCGCGAGACGTTATTGCCTGAACTGGAAAAAGCGCGCCAGGCCAAGACCATCGGCAAAGCCCTTGATGCGAAAATCGAAATGGTCATCCCGGAGGACCAAAAGCAAATCTCCGACCGGGATTTATTGCGCGAGCTGCTCAATGTTTCTGACTTAAAGATCACTGTAGGGAATGCCGCTTCCTATTCTGTCTCCAAAGCCGGCGGCCAGAAATGCGAGCGCTGCTGGCATTGGGAAATGGACGTCGGGAAAGCCCCTGAACACCCCACCATTTGCGCCCGGTGCGTGGAGGCCATTAAGGCGGCTTAAGCCCATCATCGGTGTCCAAAGTTAGGAATAATTGAAACTGCCGGTACGGTTGGCCTCTCAAAGCGGCCCTCAGCTAATTTGGTTGCAAAACCCTAATTTGTAGTGGTTTATGCGATTTATTTTGCTTCCGCTCTACTGATTCGGTCATTGAGTTTATTACATTACCGTCATTTTTCCCATCGGGCATGAAGGCTGCTGCGTAAAATCGGTGTTTTTAGGGCTAAAAGGATTGGTTTCGGAGCCCAAACCGCGGAGTCAGATTTAATATTACCATGAGCCGAAGGTTGCGCATTTTGCACCTGGAAGACGAACCGGATTTTGCCGAGTTGGTCGCCACGATGCTTTCTGAGGATAAAGTCGACGCGAATATTCTGCGCGTGGGCGACAGGAAAGGATTCGAGGAGGCAGTGGAGAGTGAAAAATTTGACCTCATTCTTTCGGATTTTCACCTGCCCTCGTTTACGGGATTGGAAGCGCTCGCCATTGCCCGGAAAAAATGCCCGTCCACTCCGTTTATTTTAATTTCAGGAACAATCGGCGAAGCAGCGGCCATTGAAGGACTCAAAGCGGGCGCGACAGATTACCTGCTTAAACAAAAACCCGAACGGTTAGCCTCGGCCGTGCGGCGCGCGGTAGAGGAGGCGACCGAGCGCGCGAAATTAAAGGACGCGGAAGCAGAGCTGGCACGCCGGGAAAAATATTTTCGGGCGCTCACCGAAAATTCCCTGGACGTCCTTTTTATTATCAACCGCGAAGGCAATTATTCCTTCATCAGCGCTTCCATCGAAAATACGCTCGGGTGGGCGCCTGCGGAACTGATGGGAAAAAGTTTTCTGACGAACATCCATCCTGATGATGTCGAGCGGGCGAAGGAGATGTTTCAAGCATTGTTGGATCATCCGCAAAAGACCGTCCGGCTCGAATGCCGCAAGCAGCATAAGGACGGTTCGTGGGTGCATCTCGAATCCTTCGCACGCAGCGCGTTTGATGATCCGGATATCGCCGGCGTGATTGCCCACACGCGCGACGTGACGGACCGCTGGCGCGCCGAAGATGAGCTCCGCAACAGCGAAAAACAGTACCGTCTGCTCTTCCAGGAAAATCCGAACCCAATGTGGGTGTTCGATATGGAATCCATGGCGATTTTGGAAGTGAATGAAGCCGCGGTACAGCATTACGGTTATTCGCGGGACGAATTCTTAAAACTGAACCTGGGAGACCTTTGCGTGCCTGAGAAAAACGCGAATGGTGAACTCAACGGGAAGAAAATGGAGTTGCCTGCGCAAAAAACGCGCGGTCACATCTGGCGGCACCGGCGCAAAAATGGGGAAGCCATTGAAGTGGAAGCCAGTTGGAGCCCGATGGCGTTTTTAGGCCGTTTTTCGGCCCTGGCTATGGCCACTGATGTAACGGAGCGTCGTCGCAGTGAGCATCGCAATTCTATTTTTTCCAAACTGAGCCAGCGCTTGAGTACCGCGACGACACCGGCCGAAGGCGCGCAAATTATCAGCGAGGCGGCGGACGCGTTGTTTGAATGGGACCAGTTCACGCTGGATCTATATTCGTCTGAACGGGAGGAGATTGTTTCACTGCTGGACATCATGACGACGAATGGCCGGCGTATAAAAAATCCGATCCTGGCAGAATCCAGAAAGTTGGACGATTTGACGCGCCGGGTATTTCAGCAGGGGGCTGAACTGGTTTCCGGCAGCTTTGCCAGCGGCATGATGGTGCCGATGCGGCGTGGACAGCAGGTAGTGGGCTTGCTCTCTGTCTTTTGCCGCCGCGCAGGAGCGTATGGGAAATGTGATCTGGAAACGTTGGAGATGTTGGCCGGCCAAAGCAGCGGCGCATTGGAACGTGTGCACGTGGAGGAAGCGTTGCGTGAAAGCCAGCGGCGGTTCCGCGACCTGTTTGAAAATTCGCCAGATGCGATTTTTGTTGAAGACCTGAAAGGCACCGTGTTGGATGTGAATATGGCGGCGTCGGTGCTCCACGGAATTCCGCGGGAACAATTAATCGGCAAAAACGCGATCGACCTGGTGCCGCCCAATCGCCGTGATGATGCGCGGAAGGATTTTGACAAGCTGGTGGGTGGCAAGATTTCACGGTTGGAAAGCGAAAGCCTGATTGCAGGAGGACGCATTACACCGGTCGAACTTCGTGCCAACATGGTGGAATATGATGGCAGCCCCGCATTACTTTTGCATGTGCGCGATGTCACCGAAAGGCGCGCGGCGCAAACGGCATTGCAAAGCTCTGAGACACTTTTCAGTTCGGTCTGGCAAAATTCCGCCGATGGGATGCGGTTGACCGATGAAAATGGGCTTATCATGGCCGTCAATAAGGCATTCTGCCAGCTCGTGGGCCTTCCGCAGAATCAATTGGAGGGCAAACCGTTCACCACCGTCTTCGCGCCGGCGGAAGACACCCGGGAAATGCTCGAGCGGCACCGCAATAATTTTTTGACGCGTGAGGTTGATGACAAGCTGGAATACCGGTACACGCTTCACAACGGCCAGGAAGTGATCCTGGAAGTGCATAATTCGTACATTGAAATGCTCGGGCAGCCCCAGCTCCTCTTAAGTTTGTTCCGCGATATCACCGCGCAACGTCGGTTGGAAGAGCAATTTCGCCAGGCCCAAAAGATGGAGGCCGTCGGCCAGCTTGCCGGTGGCGTGGCACACGATTTTAATAACATTCTGACCGTCATTCAGGGACATGCCTCGTTGCTGACGCAGGCTAAATTGGATGACTCATCGGAGAAATCAGCGCAGCAGATCGCCCAGGCTGCCAGCCGCGCCGCGGGCCTGACGCGCCAATTGCTCACGTTCAGCCGCCGCCAATTGATCCAGCCCAAGCGGTTGGACATGAATAAAATCGTGGGCAACCTCACGAACATGCTCGGGCGGCTTTTGGGCGAGGACATTGCGCTGCAATTGAATTATTGCCAGTCCACACCGGTCGTCGAAGCTGACGTGGGTATGATGGAACAGATTTTGTTAAACCTCGCCGTGAACGCGCGCGACGCCATGCCCAAAGGCGGCCAGCTGGCCATCCGGATTACCGGCTTGGATCTGGACGAAAAATATGCGGCCAGTAAGCCAGATGCGCGCCCGGGAAATTTTGTTTGCATCAGTGTTACCGACACTGGCATGGGCATTGCGCCGGAAAACCTTACCCGCATTTTCGAGCCGTTCTTCACGACCAAAGAAGTCGGCAAAGGCACGGGCCTTGGGCTGGCCACGGTTTACGGCATTGTCAAACAGCACCAGGGATGGACGGAAGTAGAAAGCCATGTCGGCAAAGGCACGACCTTCCGGATTTTTATCCCGCGCATTAACGCTTCGACCAGCGGGCCGGCTGAAAAACAGACCACGTCCGTTACTGTCAAAGGCGGCAACGAACACATCCTGCTCGTGGAAGACGAAAACCCGGTGCGCGAACTCGTGGCTCGCGTCCTCGAACGTTATGGCTATCGGGTCTTCCAGGCCGGCACTGGCGCCGAAGCGTTGGAAATCTGGAAGCGTTCCAAAAAGGAGATTAAATTGGTGCTCACCGACCTCGTAATGCCCAACAACATGAACGGGCGCGAACTGGCAGAGAGAATGTGGGCGGAAGCGCCCGGCCTCAAAGTTATTTTTACGAGCGGTTACAGCGCGGACATTGTTGGCAAGGACTTTAAGCTTCAGCCGGAACTGAACTTCCTCCAAAAGCCTTACCAGCCTCAATCATTGGCGCTGACTGTCCGCCGCTGCCTCGACGGCAAACATAAAAATTAAGACCGATAATTATCGCGTTTGTGCGAACATCAATCGCCAAACTAAATCAGAGCGCAGGAGGAATTTTTTCAGCCCGGAATGAATCGGCGGTGAAACGATCATCCATTGCAGCACGCGCGCCCATGCCAGCCGGTGCGAAAAAGCTGCGTCACACCGTTGTGCGATCTGATGCTGCGCCTCCGCCCAGTTTAATTTTCCCCGGCTATAATCGGTGAGTGGTTCGATCGCAGCCTCCGCCGATTCGAAGGCCATAGACATGCCGTTTCCAGTTACGGGCGGCGTCATCGTTAATGCGTCGCCAATGCGGCATTCTTTCTTGTCTGCGGCACGTTGCGGTTTCAATTGAATGCCGGCAACGGAACAAAACGATCCCGGTTCAAATTCCGCGGCGCGCAGCCGTTCGCGTAATGGCGAGCCGTCCTGTCCGCGAAGCCATTCCGTTTTTGATTCAGGACGGCGCTCGTCCGGTCGTGCCTGGAAAAGGCCGCAAACATTCAACTGGCCGTCGTCTATGCGGCTGATCCCAACATAGCCGTCTGGCGAAAGATGCATTTCCAGATCAGCTTCAAGATTAACGGGAGTGCTGTTGACGACGTGTGCCTTAACACCGAACCACCGTGCTCGAACGTTTTCTGAATGCTGAAGGCGCCGCCCCGAAGCGGACACGATGCCTTCGCTGCCGGCGTCCGAAGTCCAGCGGGATTGAACCTGCAATTCACCGCCTGACTGTTGGAATCGTTCCGCCAGCAATGCATCCATTTTAAATCGTGATAAGCAAAGCGCCGGGGCGGCGAGCTGGCGGATGGGCGACTTCGCCGCACCGGAAATGAACATGACCGTTCGCGCGTATATTGCCCCGGCTTTTTGAAGATGATTGAGCAAGCCAAGCCGCTCCAGCACTGTTTGGCCGCTGCCGCTGATAAATTCGCCGCAGACTCGATGCCGGGGATAGTTTCCCGCCTCCTGGATAGTGACGGGAATTTCTCTCTGTCGAAGACCAATGCCCAAAGTGAGCCCGGCGAGTCCGCCACCGATGATGGTGATTGGTTTGGGCGTTGCCATTTTAATCTGCGCGCCGCGCAATGAATAAGTGGCTGAACAGGCCGAAGGAATGCTCAGTTAATTTCCATTGTTGCTTATCCGGCCAAAATGCCGAGATCTCCTGTCCGGAAAACCCGGCGCGAATGCTGATGCCGGCATCATGCCGCGTAACCGAATTGCAACCAATGGCCCATAATAAATTTCCGCACAAATGCGGAAACCAAGTCCGGCGCGGTTCCAGCGCAACAAATAAACGTGTGCGACTGGCAGCCATGCGAAGCATTTCGGTCAATTCCCCGGTTTTAAATTGATGAAGGAACAGATTGCTGATGATGGCATCGGCTGAATCGGATGATGCTTTCTCCAGCCATTCTGAGACAGTGGAAATTTCCATGCTTGCGCGCCAGCCCAGCTCTTTGAAACTTTCACTGATGTTGGGATCAAATGCATTTAGCCGGTCCACCAGGGTTGCGGTCCCCTCAGGCCAATCACGCATCCGGCCTGTTACCCGCAAAAGAAAATGCCCATCACCGGCGCCGATTTCAACGATGCGAGGGGATGCCGTTCCGTTTAGATTCTCTTTAAGAGCCCGCGCCATCGCTCGCGGGTGATTCATCCAGGTATTTAACCGCCTTAGATCAAGCCGGGAACGTTTCGCGCGGTGATCTTGCGGTGGCAATTCGTCGAGCAATTCCGGCTCTACCACGCGCTCGTGGGAATTCTTCATGGTTATTCCACGTGCAATAGAGCTCCGTAGCAACTGAACCCTGCACCGAACGATGACATCCACCAGACACCTCCCGGTGCGTTATCCGCAAGGGCAGATTGCAGCGCGAATAAAACCGACGGGCTGCTCATGTTGCCGTAGTCCCGCAATACTGCCTGGCTCCAGCGGACGTCGTCGCCGGACAACTGAAATCGCTCGCGCAAAGCCAGCAGCACGTCGCGCCCACCGGGATGAAAAATCCAGCCGTTAATTTGCTCCCGCGCTACGCCTGCTCGGGCCAGCGTGTCATCGAAAAGCGTTCCCACACTCTCAGCGGCGAGGGAAGGTACCTGTGGTGTCAAAATGTTGCGGAGCATTCCGGAGCGTTGTTCGAAGCGCAGCGCATCCCGGTCTGCCGGCTTGACCAGTGAACCGCTGCTTTTCCATTCCACGCGCCGGCCTCCATTCGTGACGGGGGAGAGCACCGCCGCGCCCGCGCCATCGCCAAACAGGCAGGCGCTGATGAGAACGCCAGCGTCATCGTCCAAATAAAAAGCGGCACTGCAAACTTCTACGCAAACTGAAAGGACGCGTTCACAACCGGCAGCCAGCAGGGCGCGGGCGGCATCCAGGTTCGGAATAGCCGCGCCACAGCCCTGGCCCACTAAATCTAGAGTCTGAACATTCGGGCGCAGGCCCAGCCGCTCAACCGCATAGCTGGTAAGACCGGGGCACAAATAACCTGTGCACGTGCTGACGAGCACGGCGTCAATTTCTTTGGGATTAATTTTCGATTGCGCCAGCGCCCGTTGCGCCGCCAGTGTCGCGAGGGCAGGGGCGTTCTCGATGAACCGGGCATGCAGCGCGTCCGGATTGATCTCGAAAGCTTCTTCCAATTTCTGGAGAGCAAAATGGCGGGTAACAATCCCGTTTTCACCCGTCAGGACTTTTTTCAGGATGGCCTTCGAGCGCGTGTTTAATTTTTGGTAGGCAGGACATCGCTGGACGGTTTGCCAGCAATCCGTTTGCGTATAACGTTGCG
>DATJXK010000256.1:0-9176 GCA_035500235.1 Pseudomonadales bacterium
GTGAAATAACGCGCCAGGGCATAAAGCGCAAAAGCCAGGACCACCCAGCAAATCGGCGGCCAGAAAAATTGAATTCTGCGAATGAAAATAATCCGCAACGCCCAAAAAAACATGACCGCCATCGTGAGCCCCTGCACCACCAGAAATTCCCGTGTTCCCACCGCGGCCATGGCCAACGGCGCAAAAACGAGAATCGCCAGGACAAAGGCCAGGATGGTGTGTTGAAAAAATCGGTCCAGCGTTTCTCTACTCATGTGTCACTCATAAAAAATGAAGGCCCCGTGTGTTTGAGTAAAGCCGCAAAGTGTAGTGCTGGACAGGTGGCCCCCGGCTGCGGTATTTTCTTCCCATAATTTTTTGGGGGGCAGTGCTCATTATGAAATCAAAATCAATTTTGTTTGCCGCCACAATGGTTGTGGCCACCTGTGCCGGCGTTACCAGTGTTTTCGCGTGGGGACCCGAAGGCCACCAGGCCGTCAATCAATTGGCGATTGATTCGTTGCCGTCGGATTTCGGCGTCCAAATGACGCCCGAAAGAAAATCGCGAATTATATTTCTGGCCAACGAGCCGGACCATTGGCGCAATGTTACTGAGGTGCCGCTCACGCATCTCAATGGCCCCGATCATTATATTGACCTGGAAGACCTGCCCCTCTACGGCCTCACGCCCGAGACGCTGCCCGTGATGCGTTATGATTTTGTGGCTGATATCGCGCGGGCGCGGGCGGAGCACCCGGAAAAATTTCCACCGATCGATCCGGCCACCGATGCCGACCATACCCGCGAGCTGGACGGTTTCCTGCCCTGGGCCATCACCGAAAATTACGAAAAATTAAAATCAGGTTTCAGCACGCTCAAAGCCTACCGGACACATGGCGGCACTTCCGTGGAAATCGCTAATGAAGAGGCAAATATTATCTATATCATGGGCGTCATGGGCCATTACGTGGGCGACGGTTCCCAGCCCCTCCACACCAGCAGATATTATAATGGCTGGGACCCAAAGGATAACCCCAAGGGCTACACTACCCGCAAAACTTTCCATGCCTGGATTGATACTGGCTATTTCCGCAAGGTCGGCGGCCTCAAAGTGGATGAGCTAACGGGCAAAATCCAATCGGCCACAGGCATCCCCAATGCCAATGACCCCAATGCTTTTTTCCATTACGTCGTTAATTACCTGGCCGAACAAAATAAATATGTCGAGCCTCTCTATCAGATGGACAAAGACGGGCAACTCACGGGCGAGGGCGATAAAGGCAAGGAAGCTTTGCCGTTCATGGAAGGCCAGATCGTGAAGGCCGGCCAGACGCTCGGCGATATTTGGTATACGGCGTGGGTGGACGCTCCCGAAGATACCTATTTAGAAAAGCAACTGGATGAACGCGCGCAGTCGGGACAATCCCAATAGAATTTCAAATCTCTGATTTGAAATTTAAGGCGCCGTCAGCTTACGGAATATTTAAAACTTCCCCGGCGCGTATCCGGGTCGGGTTCATAGATGGATTGGCGCTTTCCAATTGATTCAACCGGATCCCGAACTTCCGGCAAATCGCCGTCGCCGTCTCTCCGCGTTCCACCACGTAGGTATGTCCCCGTGCCGGCGGATTCTGCGGATGCGTATCCACAGTTTGCGGCACTTCTACCGGCTGCTGCGTTGGGCCCGGATTTACCGGTTGTTGAACAACATTATTCTGCGGGACCACCGGCACGGTTGCCGCCATTTGGTTCGTGTATTTTGCGTACCAATCGCTCCATTGCTTGAGCGCCGCCTGCAGGCTGTCCACCTGTTGCTGCAACTGGCGGTTTTGGTCCACGAGTTTTTCCAATTGTTGCTGCGCCGCCGTCCCGCTCGGCAGCGTCAACACGTCGGAGGCGAGCTGTTGTTTGCAACTGGCGACATGCTGGCGAATGATGTCCGCATTCTCCGCCTGCGGATCAAATTTCAAGTATTGCTGGTAATGATAAATCGCCGCTGCCGGGTCCGATTCCTGGTTCTCATAAAGCATCGCCAACTGGTAATGCGCTGCCGCCGAGTGCGGGTTCACTTCCAGCGATTCTTCGAATGCTTCCACTGCCCCCTGGTAATCCATCGCGTTAATCCGGCTTTGTCCCAGGACATAATGCGGCTCCTTCTCCTCGTCCTGGTCCGACTGCGTGCAGCCGGCCAGGGCGATGCCCAGCGCGCATATGAACAATAACCGTGTCCCGAATGACATGGCGATGACATTAAACGAACCGCGCAAGCGGTGCAATGACGCCGTGCGCTATCGTGTAAATATTGCCGTACACTTTAGCTTGAATCCTGGGAACGAAATGGAAAAATGACCTGAATGAATTTGACCGAAGAACAACGGCAGCGCGTCACCGCCTGGATCCTGGAGGGCGCTAAACTTTCTGAAATCCAAAACCGCCTGGGCCAGGAATTTGGCCTGCGCCTTACCTACATGGATACCCGCCTGCTGGTGGACGACCTTAAGCTCACGCCGAAAGATCCGGAACCGCCTAAAACTGAAAAGCCACCGGTGGCTGATGTTAAAAAACCTCTCGAAGAAAAATCTCCCGCAGACACCGCATTGCCAGGCGGCGTTTCTATCAGCGTGGACCAAATTGCCCGTCCCGGCGCTTTTGTCAGTGGCAAAGTCACCTTTAGCGATGGTCAAAAAGCCGAGTGGTATCTCGACCAGACTGGCCGCCTCGGCGTCATCCCGGCGCAACAGGGTTACAAACCACCCGCCTCTGACGTCCAGCAGTTCCAAATGCTGCTGCAGGATGAACTGCAGAAAATGGGGATGTAATTGCCGGCTGGATAGCCGCTCTCGAACGTTACAAACCCGTGCCATTTTACCCCAAAACGGCCGGAATCTATTACATTTTGGCGCCAAATGTCCTTCTGCTGAACATGATTTCCTTTGGCGGGGTCTAACCCCGTCGATTAAGATTAGTTTGTGATATTTTTTTGGTTTCATGTGGTGCTGGATATCGTGATGCTCGCGCTGGATGCCGCGTGGTGGGTCGTCACGTTCCGGCTAACGCACAAGACCCTGTGGCGGGTTTTGATCAGCCTTTTCATGGCCGTGCAGATGTTTTCCACGGCTGATGAACTCATCGGGCGGGTCAGCAGTTATGGCATCGATCTATCCCTCTACTTTCCCCAGGCCGTACTCGCAGCCACTGTGATTTGGCACTATCTCGCGCTTCCTTTAATTGTGTGCGCAGGATTCATATGGGCCTGTGTCCGGTTCATTCGGAATCGTCGCAGAAAGAAAACCACCGTTAAAGACGCTCTCATCCCTGCTCCAGTAACCACGGACTCCGTATCGCGCCGTCAATTCATCGGCGCCTGCACTGCACTTGCTCCATCTCTGTTTACCTTCGGACTGACCGGCATTGCGATGAACCAGCTCAACCACTTTCGTGTGCGCCGATTCAATCTCTCAATCCCCTCATTACCCAAAGCGCTGGACGGACTTACCATCGCCCATGTCAGCGATATCCACGTAGGAGAATGGACCCATGGCCGTATCCTGAAAGATTTAATAAATACCACGAATGATCTCCGCGCCGACATCGTGGCCATTACTGGCGACACCATCAATTTTGAAATCAGCGATCTTCCCGGGGCCATCGACGTCATTAAGAAAATGGAAAGCCGTTACGGCACCTGGATGATCGAGGGCAACCACGATTTATACGATGATGCCGTGGGATTTGAGCGCCAGGTGAAGGCTTCGGGCATCCCGTTATTGTTGGATGAATCTGCCATGGCCAGGATTCGTGGCTGTCCCGTTCAATTCTTTGGCATTCGTTGGATGGAAGGAGGCAGTCGTGACCAGATAACGGCGCTACAGGTGCGCGGGCTGATGGAGCAGCGCCAGCCTGACGCGTTCCCGATTTTTCTGGCGCATCATCCGCACGCTTTTGATGCGGCGATCGAAGCGAACTTGCCGTTAACATTGACTGGGCACACGCATGGCGGGCAGCTGATGCTGGATAACCAGCTTGGCGTCGGCCCGGCCATGTTTCGCTATTGGTCAGGCCTTTATCAGAAGAAAAACAGCCAGCTCATCGTTTCCAATGGCGTGGGCAACATGTTTCCCATTCGCATGAACGCCCCGGCGGAAATCGTCCATCTTACTCTTCGCAGCGCGTGAGTGATTAATTAACCAATTAGTTAATTATCACCGAAACGCCCTTTATCATTCTTCGATACCGCACGATTCGCAGTCGGAGGCATTGTTTTGCGCATCACCAAAGCGTTTCAAACAAACCATCAGGATGCCCACATCCGCCGGCGATACCCCGGAAATCCTCGCCGCCTGCCCAATCGTGGCCGGGCGAATTTGAGCAAGTTTCTGCCGGGCCTCGTGCCGCAATCCTGGCACCGTGGAAAAATCAAAGGCACCGGGGATTTTTTTGCCCTCGAGTTTTTTGAATTTCTCAATCTCCATTTCCTGCCGCTCAACATAACCGGCGTATTTCACTGAGATTTCCACCTGCTCAATCACTTCCGGGGAAAGTGAATCATCCCGGTTGGGCAAATCCGCATAGGCTGTCTCCGGGCGGGACAGGATTTTTGCCAATGAATCAGAAATATAATGATTATTATTAAGTCTTATAATCTCACCTTCAATGGCTTCCTGCTTTACCCTAAACTTTCGGTAATTCCGTTCCGGCAAAAGCCCGATCTCATATCCAATTTGCGAGAGCCGCATGTCGGCATTGTCCTGGCGCAGGAGAAGCCGGTATTCGGCGCGTGAAGTAAACATTCGATAGGGCTCGATCGTTCCCTTGGTTACCAGGTCATCAATCAAAACTCCGATGTATGCCTGGTCGCGGCGGAGAATAATCGGTTCCTGCTTCTTCACTCTTCTGGCCGCATTGATGCCAGCCATGATTCCTTGAGCGCCTGCTTCTTCATATCCCGAGGTCCCGTTGATTTGGCCCGCCAGATATAGATTCTGACACACCTTGGTTTCCAGTGAGGGGAACAATTGGGTAGGGTACGCAAAGTCGTATTCGACAGCGTAGGCCGGTCGCATGATTTCGGCGTTCTCGCATCCTTTGATTGTGCGGATAAGTTCCACCTGCACTTCAAATGGAAGGCTGGTAGAACAGCCGTTAACATAGATCTCATCCGTCTCGATTCCTTCCGGCTCCAGAAAGATCTGATGGCGCTCCTTGTCGGCGAATTTAACAATTTTATCCTCGATGGACGGGCAATACCTTGGACCCACACCCTCGATCTTACCGGAATAAAGCGGTGACTTATGTAGATTATCCCGGATTACTTTAGCTGTCTTCTCATTCGTAAAAGTGACGTAACAAGGTAACTGGCCATTCAATTTGGCCAGTACTGACCCCGGTGGGTACTTCGTATCTTGGGGTGTGCCTTGAAACCGATGCTGCGGATGTTCCACGTGGAACAAATCGTCCTTCCAATAGGTAAAGTACGGAACAGGCTCATCTCCTGGCTGAACCCCTGTCTGGTCGAAGTCTATAGACCGACGCAGCAACCGCGGCGGCGTCCCTGTCTTGAGCCTCGCCAATTCCAGCCCCACTTCCTTTAACGAACCCGAAAGGCTCGCGGCTGCAGCATCCCCAGCTCTCCCTCCCGACTGCTGGTTAAACCCAACGTGCATCAGCCCACGTAAAAAAGTCCCTGTGGTGATGACGACCGTCCTGCCGTGGTATTGGACTTCAAGGGTCGTTTCGACGCCATAGGCCGCTCCGTCCCTATGCAAAATCCTGGCTGTCTGCCCCTGCTTCACATCCAGGTTCTCCGTCGTCTCACAAACCCACTTGAGCCTAAACTGGTAGTGCTTCTTATCGCATTGGGCCCTAGGCGCCCAAACAGCGGGTCCCTTTGTGGTGTTAAGCATACGGAACTGCAGACCCGTCATGTCGGTTGCTTTGCCCATTTCACCACCCAAGGCGTCGATCTCACGCGCCAGATGACCCTTCGCCAAACCGCCAATGGCGGGATTACAAGACATCTGCCCAATCGAATCTACATTCATTGTCAGGAGCAAGGTCTGACAGCCCATATGGGCTGCGGCCAGCGCGGCTTCAACGCCGGCGTGGCCCGCTCCAACTACAATGACTTCATATTCTTTTGGATAAACAAACATAATCAAAGATTTAGATCTGAATAAAAAAGCGCATTTTGCACGAATCAACAAGATTTTTGATTTAAGATAACGTTATCGAACACATTTTAAAAAGCCTTTCAAGCTCAAGTAAGCGATCAGCGGTAACGTTATCGAAATTGCATTTCTTTTTCAAACCATTTTTCAATGTTCTTCTGGCAAATTCGCTAGGCTTTGGAAGTATTAGGTTTCGACTTCATCTGCCTAAGCTATTTTCAGGTGAGCAGAATAACCTTCTTTTAAAAAACTGCAATCGCCGAATATCGACCGATAAGACAAGACAATCACTTGGCCGGTAACGAAATTATAATGGCCGTGCCCCGACCGGCTTTGGATTTGATTTGGATGGTTCCGTGATGCGTTTCCACGATGCGCCCAACAATGGCCAGGCCCAAACCCGTTCCTTTGGCCTTGGTCGTACTTAACACCGCCGTGAATGCCTGACGCTGTAATTCTTCGCTCATGCCCGCGCCGGTGTCTTTGAATTCAATCGTCACTCGCGATTTGGCAGCGCGCGACTTTACCGTCAGCGTCCCGCCATCCGGCATGGCCTCGGCGGCATTCAGTATCAAATTGAGAAAAGCCTGCTCCAACTGCGGCGCATCGCCCATCACCGCCGGCAGATCTGACTGCAATCGCCGGACAATACTGACATTTTGGTTCGCCAGCTTGTGCCGAACCAATAGGCCCAGTTCGTCCACCAGTTCATTCAGGTTCACCGGCGCAAATTTCGGTTCCGTCGTCCGCGCAAAATCTAAAATCTGTTCAACGATTTTGTTAAGGTGTTCGATTTTCGATTCAATGATCTTTGTGTCTTTAGTGCGCGGATCGTTTTCAGGAAATTTCAGGTCCAGCGAGTGGTACAAAAGTTTCATCACCGTAAGCGGGTTGCGAATCTCATGCGCCACCTCGGCCGCCAGGAGGCCGAGCGCCGAAAGTTTTTCGTTCTGCCGCAACTGCTCTTCCACATCCACAATGCGTTCGTATAGCCGCGCCTTTTCAATCGCAATGGCTGACAACTCCGCCAGCGCGCTCAAAATGCGGATTTCTTCATTCGAAAAATTATAAGGGCGCCCGGTATAAACGTTCAGTGTGCCAATGGCCTCGCCCGCAAAAAGCAGGGGAACGCTCAACAAAGAAACCAACCCCTCTTTGCGCGCGACATCAACATTTTGATAATGCGTAGATGCCTGAACATTAGGTACTTGGGTTGGTTTTTTCCGCCTTACAACTACGCCCAAAAGGCTCTCCTCCACACTGAGTCTTGGCTTTTTAATATAGGTTGGGCTCGCGCCGTAACTGGCTCGCAAATCCAGCCACTCGCGCTTCTCATCCAGCATCATCAGCGAACACATCCGCGCGCGCATTAGTTCACACGCTTCGCGCGTGATGGCACGAAGCGCTTCGTCCAGGTTTAGCGTGGAATTGATCGTGCGGCTCACGCTAGCCAGTGACTCAAACAAATGCGCCTTCAAACGCAACTGCTCATACAGCCAGGTATTTTGAATCACCTTGGCCGCTTGTACCGCCAGCTCTTCCAGCAATTCCTGGTCGTCCGCGCTAAAGGCATCTTCGCGGTCCGAATCCATGTTCAGTACGCCGCGCGTTTCGCCGTTCACTTCCATCGGCACCGCCAATTCCGATTTCACCCCGCGCCGCGCCGCCACATAACGAGGGTCCTGGGTCACGTCTCCGACGCGTGCCGGCTTACCATGCCGCGCCACCCAGCCGGTAATGCCTTCGCCCACGCGCAACTGCAGTTTTCTCGCCGCACTGGGAAGGTTTTGCGCCGCGTGAATTTCCAAAAACTCGGATGTCGGGTTCAACAGCACAACCGAGCCGGACGACGCTCCCACCAGCCGGACGCCTTCGGTCACGATTAATTGCAACGCCTCCTGCGCTTCCAGGGTGGAGTGAATCACGTTGCTGACCTGATACAGCAACTGGAGCCGCTCCAGGCGCGATTTTAATTTTGATACATCATCGCTCAAGCTCCGTGGATTTTATGTTTTTGGGGAAAGACTCTCCATGAAAAAAGCACGGCACGGCATCAATTGCCCGGCGTTTTTCCTTTTTACCGAATCCGCGCCGTCAAAATAATGCCCAGCAAAGCAAAAACAATGTTCGGCACCCACGCCGCCACCCACGCCGGCCACGAACCATTCGCGCCGAAGGCTTCGCACAGCCGCGACAGCACAAAAAATGCAAAACAAATAAAGATACTGCCGGCTACGCCAAAAAAGAGGTTTCGTCGTCCGGGCGCCGCGCCAAAAGGAATCGCAATCAGCACCACAACGATGCATGTGAACGGCTTTGCCAGGCGTTCCTGCAGCTCCGTCAGAAGCCGGCCTTTGTCCGCGCGTGATAAATTGGGATGCCCGTTTAAGTAATCGATGATTTCCTGGATGGGAATATCCAGGGAACGCATCTGCCCCACTGCCAAATAGTTACCGATGCTCATCTCGTTGGCGATTCCCTGCGGCGTCTCGTCAAATTCCGGCATCGCGATCGTATTGGTCTTTCCCACAATGACTGGAACATAATAAACCGAGTTGGACTCGGTCATATATTCCTGCGCGTTGAAAAAATTCCAGACCCCATTCGTGTGCTGGGCGTAGTCGGCATCGAGAATCCGGCTCGTACCATCGGGCAGCGTCCACACGATTTTCAGGCCATTTATGACTCCGGAACTCGGATAATAATCATGGATAAACCACATGCGATGCGCGCTTTGGTTATTGAAGTTTAATGGCGCATGGTCGGCCGCCTTGGCCGCCCCGGCATTCCGCGTCAGGAGGTTATTGGCAAAATCCACGCTGCGCGGGACGATGGATTCGTTCAACACAAATAAAGCCGCCGAGGCGATAATTCCGGTGATAAAATACGGCAGGCAAATCCGCCATAAACTAATCCCCGCCGCGCGCATAGCCGTAATTTCATTGTGACGGGTGTGCTGTGTGATGGCCATCAGCAGCGCGAGCAGCAGGCATAACGGCAAAATATACGGCACCAATTCCATTGAAGCTG
>DATJXK010000257.1:0-28267 GCA_035500235.1 Pseudomonadales bacterium
CCAGTCACACTGATGCCGCTCAAACTTGCGTTCGTAATATTCGCCAAAGAAATCCCCTTGGTACATGTGCCGGTGATATTGGACAACGTTAATCCGTCCAGCGGCCGTTCCGGGGAAATCTTATTCGCTTCACACAATTCCGTCGCGCCAGCCAAACGAACATTGGAAAAGCTGAAGTTGCGTCCTTGCGGAAAACCATCCGGCCCATCCACCGGATCGTCCACGGTGTTTGAATTGCCCGCACTAATGAGGTTGATGCGCAAAAAACCGCCGCCCAGGACGTCAATGTCATCTGCCGAAATATTTTCAATGCTGCCACCGCGGCCAATGCGGGTCTTGATATAAATGCCATCCGAGCGCGCCGCAAAGCGGCAATGGCTGATGCGCACGTTATAGATGCCACCGGAAGTCTCGCTGCCAATGCCGATGCTGGCAAAGCGATGGTCTACCAGCGCGCAGTTCGTGATCACGACGCCATCAGTGGGGAGGCCGTCAAGCACGGCTTGCTTGCCGCGGCCCGATTTGAGGCTGATGGAATCGTCGCTGGTGTCGATCTTGCAGCCATCAATCAGCACATTTTTGCACGAATCAACGTCAATGCCATCACGCCGCCCGGTAATCGTCAGGTTGCGGATGATCACATTGGTACTACAGGTGGGATGCGTTGCCCAATTGCCGCCTTGCGTAACGGTGAAACCTTCCCAGCGCACGTTTTTGCATGAAACCGCTTCCAATACTACCGACCCGCGCGGGTTCTGCGGTGCGGCCATCTGGGGATTTCCCTCGATGCTGCCCGGACCTTCGATGGCGATGTCATGGGCATTGGCCGCGTAAATCAGAGCACGCCGCCCCGTTTCCCAGCGACCTTCCCAGCGCACAGAGATCATCGGGTATTCGTTCGTATCGCCAATGCCAATAATGACGCTGCCCTCTTGAAGTTGCAGTGTCGTGTGCGTGCTCATGGTGATGCTGCCGATGAGATAACGGCCCGGCGGCACGACCACTACGCCGCCACCCAGGGCTTCGCAGATCGCCAATGCCTTTTGAAATGCCACCGTGTCGTCGTTGGTGCCATCGCCGATGGCGTTGCCATTACGGACGTTGAGAACCGGATGATGGGCCGGGTTATAGCTTTGGCATCCGGCCACCACGAAGGTGAGCAGTGCGATTGATAAGATAAACAGTTTCATTTGGATGTGGCGGTATTGCCCTCGTCAGGAGGAAATTGGTCGAAAGTGCGGTGATGGTCAATACCGCGCAGTTGTTGATCGGCAAAATCCATGGCATCGTTCCAGTCTTCCGGCGTGAGGCCATGCCGATGCTTCTCATAACTCACGCCTACGCGGTCAGGGCTGACGCCCAGGAAAACATAGACGGGTTTGGCGGCATTGACCGTTTGTTTCACGGCATTTGGCACGCAATTCTGGTCGTCTGTGCCTTCGACGGAGATCCACGGACGCGGCGCAGTCAGTGCCACGTACCAGTGCGCGTCGAATGGCAGTTTGTAAATCTGATTGGTGAATCCTTTCAACTCCGGCACAAAGTAGTAGCCATATTTTCGCACCATGTCCTCGATGCCTTCCTTGCCGCCGCGGCCCGGCCCGCAGAAACGGTAAGCACCCGTGCCTGCGCCGCTGGAGCCAGCCGGCGCGCCGAGGGAAATCCGGTCGTCAAATGCCGTGGCCACCATCGTCAGTTTGCCCAGCCGCGAATGGCCCAGGGCGATGATCTTCGTCTTGTCCACAAACGGCTGCGTTTCCAAATAATCCACCACGCGCGAAAGGCCCCATGCCCAGCCGAGCAGCACGCCCCAGTCGTAGCCCGGATAGGCCGGATAAAATGTGCTGGTGCGGAAGTTCGGATTGTCCTCGCCGCATTGCGTATAGCGATAGGTCACGATGGCATAACCGCGAGCGAGCTGGTTTGAGAATGTCACGGCGGCTTTGGCCGGATCCACCGGCATGGAAAACATGCGCAACAAACGATTGGTTGTGGCAGGCACCGCCGGAGCAGCACCGTTCGTGAAGTTGACGCCCGGTGTCATGAAGAACGAGGGATTGATGATGGTGGGAAACGGTTCTTTGCCTGCCGGTGTGAAGATGGCGATGTCCATGCCCAATTTTTGATCCGGCCCGAAGCTCAGATGCACCAGGCGATAGTGTACTGTGCCATCCAGGTAATCATGGGATTGGATGTCCTGGCCGATGACATTGCCCGGCGGCGGTGGCGCATGACCCAGTTCATAGTGCTCCAGGATTTCCTTCATCTCCTCGCGACGCGCCTGCCATTGTTCCGGCGTGGTCACGCGCATGCCGTCAGCCATGGTCATGACATCAGGCAAATTGGTTTGCACCGGCAAATCCTTTACGTCGGGAAAGGTCAGCGACGCGGCAGGAAGGGAAGAACCAAACGCGGCGACGATTAAAGCCAGGAAGAATGTGCGACACGTTTTCATAAATGGCGAGTGAGCGAAGGCTCATGGCTGGAGTGGATAAAGTAAATAAAAAATGGGTGAACAAACTCCCGTGATGAATTGATTTTTGTGCATTTAGCGATGTAGAGGGAGGGATGAGAACCGGGGTGATGGGAAATGGTATATTCGTGTAAAAGTGGCTACACTGGCTACATCATTGACTATCAATGACTAAAGTGGCTACACAACTGGCTACAAAAATTTTAAAGTGGCTACATCATTGATAGCCAAAGATTTAAGTGGCTACATTAACGATAACGGTGATGCACTGCTATGTGAATAGGAGTTTGCCTCGGCAAGCGTTAGGTCTTAGGCGGCAAAAACACATCCGAACTAATGTGAAAACCGTTTATTTTCCAACCACCACCAACTCGCAAGAGCTGAATCCTTATGGTCGCGGTGCCATTCTCAAATTCGGCCTTGGCTTCATAATTGCCTACGGTGACAATACCGGAGCCGGTATAGGCTCTGGTATTAACCGTGCCTTCGGGCGTATCAAGATGCTTGAGTGCGCCCAGCTTGCCGAACTCGACAAAGAGGCGGTCAATGTCTTCTCGTGATTTCCCTTCGGCTAATAATTCAGGAGTAGCCCGGTCAACCAATTCCTGGCTGTTCCAATTGGTCACGATCCTGGGAACCGCATCCTGAATGTAAGCTGTGGCCTCATGGTCAAGCTTGAGCGCGTGGGGAATGAAAATAGCGGCTGCGGTGATAATGAGCGAGATAATCACCGCAAAAATGATCCCAAGAATGGTGAATACTTTATTCATGGCCAAAAGATTTCACGGCTAAACCTGCGCCACGGCGCGGAAAAGGGCAAGAGCATAAGCAAATTCTACGCTTTCACTGAAGTTCCAACGTCATGAAAACACTGTTCCGGTCAGGAACGTAATCGCCAAAGGGCGGGCACTCAACGAATCCATGCCGCTCGTAGAGCTCGCGAGCAGGAATAAAATACGGCCATGAGCCGGTCTCAAGGCTTAATCGGGTCAATCCCATTTCGCGTGCGCGGGCAATAATATGCCGGAGCATGGCGCTGCCGGCGCCTTTTCGCCGATAGGATTGCTCCGTGTGCATGGATTTAATTTCCCCGTGCGATGTCGAAAGCCGTTTCAAAGCGCCAATGGCCACAACGCCATCACCGTCCCACGCCGAGAAAAATTGGATGTCCGGTGATTTCAATCCGCTGAGGTCCAGCGCGTGTGCGCTGCCGCGCCCGGTCTCAGCGCGCGCGGTTGTAAAATGATGGGCCAGGAGCGCCTGCACGCGCGGATCATCCAGACCGCCATCGGTGATGGTCATGGGAAGGCTACTTAATTGTTCAAAAGTTCGCCCAGTTGTGGAGACGCGGCAGGAAGCCCCTTTATTACCAGATCAGCCATGGCGCGCGCGCCCTTTTCATTGAAATGTGTCGAGTCCCCTTCCTTGTTTGCCAGCTCCTTGCATTTTTCCGGGCCAAGCTGTTCGATGAGCGCTTTGCTGGATTCATGCAGGTCGATCACGGCCACATTTTTCTCAGCCCCCACCTGCTTCATCGCGTCGGCATAACGCTGCAGCGGATCCTCCAATTTACCGTTGGCATCGAACGTCCGCCGCACCATGGGCGTCACCAGGATGGGGGTCGCGCCAATCGCGCGCGAGTCGTCAACATAACGGCGCAGGTATTCTTTGTAATCCGTCGCGGCATCCGTCGCTTCCTTCTTGCTGGGGTCGTGCGAATCGTTATGGCCA
Source organism: Pseudomonadales bacterium (assembly GCA_035500235.1). Classification (GTDB taxonomy): domain Bacteria; phylum Verrucomicrobiota; class Verrucomicrobiia; order Limisphaerales; family UBA11358; genus UBA11358. The sequence goes on from DATJXK010000257.1 coordinate 4,205, forward strand.
AACTGGATCAAGACGTAATTCGGTTTTTCCGCGAGCGCCTTTTGCCATCGGCCTTCATTGATAAACGTCTTCGTGCTGCGCCCCGATGCCGCCAGGTTGATCACTTTTACACTGCCATCTTTAAACCGTTCCTGGATGTACATTCCCCAGCCGCGCGTTACGTTCGTCGAAGCATAATTGCAAACCGTCGAATCACCGACGATTACCAGCCTGATCGGAACGTTGTTCGTAACACTCGGCGCGTCGGCGGCACGCAACGCGGGCAGGAGGGCCAAGGAAAGAACGGTCAGGATTAAGGTGGAAGATAAATGGGATTTTAAAAGTGATTTCATTTTGGTTCGGCGACGTGTTTATTGGTCATGCTTTCTTATTGCTGATAAATCTCTGAATTTGTTGTCTTCCGATCCATAGCAATAATAAAGCCGAACAAGTGCTCATGCAATAACCGTGCAGAACACGAAGTAATCCACCATGAGAAAGCCAAGCGAGTACTGCAACAATAAGGAGTGTGCCGACTATGGTCAATAAATCGCTACGCATCCGCCAGGAAACCGTGAGAAAAGCAAGCCAGGGGACTCCTAAAGCCATGCACCATAGAATATAGTTCAAAGGCGGGCGCACCCAAATCGCCATCAATAGTGTAATGACAACCAGGACGACAAATACGAATGGGACATGCGCCATGAATCCTTTTGGTTTTTGATTTTTGTCTTGGTTATTCATGGGGCTTGCAACTAAAACCTTACGACTGATTAAAAGTTGCCTTCTTTTCCCTGATTTTCCAGCCCAATTTGCCCCCGAAATTTTTTTCACTTTCTTTTAGCTTGGACAGCCATTGTCCAACCCCCTCCGGTAGGTTGTCGCACAGAAAGGTTCATTATGACAACAAACATTGATCGAAACGAACAACTGGAACTGGGATGGAACGGCGCGAAACTGTGCGTCAAAGCCACGGGCCGCAAAGGCCGCATCGCCCGCGCGGGCTGGTGGTTCACCCAAATGCGCGACATCGTCAACCGCGCCGTGGAACCCGGCGAACCGCGCCCGGAACAAATCTGGATGCCCGGGGCGAACCGCGAAGTAAAAGTTTAAGAATTCCTCACCATACACAAGGCGCCAGGGAGGTGTCTGGACCGCGCGCTGCGTCCCACAAGCGCAGCGCGCTTCCTCCTTGGTTCGTTTTCATGACCGCAAATCAGATTCGCGCTAGCGCGCGACTTCGAAGTCAGCGGCTTATTTAGGGGTGATGTTACCCGGGGTGGCGCGCTCTCAGAATCGCGCTTACCCCGGGCTAATATATTGTGCCCTGTCAGGGCACTCAGTTGGCGGCTGCGCCGGAGGGTAGCCCTGCCGAAAAGCAACGCTGCAGGTTGCAGCTCCACAATCGCGGCATTGGTCTAATTCCTGCTGAATTGGCCGGGATAATCAGACTATGACAACGCGAATGGTAACCAGACTGATGGTTGTGGCCCTGGGATTGATGTTCTGGGCCGCGACTCACTCTTTAGTGAATCTGCCGCCAGGCAAAATCCAAAGCGCTCCCTCCCAGTCCGACGCGGGCAAACTTACCCCGGGCTCTGCCTTCGAGGGAGATATGTATGCCACGATGCCCCAGGACCACACGCGGCCCTCGACCGATGCCGAGGACCAGGAGCGGGCCGTACGCGCCGCGACCTGCGTGCGGGTGATTTTTGACACGAACAGCCAGCCGCAGTTTGCCGCCCTGGTAAAATCGGCGCTGCAAAAACGGTGGGATCCCCATCTCGGTTATCAATTGGTCTTTGGCGAAAGCCGGGGACCGCTGGAGGAGGCCGCTACGGCGGTGACCTACCGGATGTCTGTGCAGGCACACGCCCAACAATATAATTCATCCCTCCAACCTTATCATGAATTGCTCTTTTCCTCCGTGGATCTGACGGTTCATTCAACCCTGAGCGCAAAAATGCAAAACTGGTTTCCTCCTCACGTGGGCTACCTTTGGTGCAATCCACTCCCGGCCAGTTGGGACGACCTCGCCTTCTCGTGCGACGCCCCGTTGCCGCGAGGCTTCTCTTACCGCCAGGAAGAACTCGAGGGGCTCAACCGCCGGCAACTGTGGAGTCTCTATCAGAATTTTGGCTTAAAACTAAATGAGGTCCCGGCCTTTTGCTTTTTTCCCGACCATGATTTTGACCGCATTCGTGATTTGTATCTCTGGCCCAACCTGAACGGAACGAACCCGCCGGTAGACCCACTCGTATTTGCCCAGATCGCCACGAACTTAATCAGCAAATATAAGCAAAATCCAGTGGATCCGGGCCGGGCTTGCCTTGATACCATTTGCTTTCATTTGCTGGACACCGGGGCTACGAATTATCTCGCCGGCGTCTCCCTCATCACAGACTCGTGGTCTCCGGGTTTATCCGATAGTCACCTGCGGGTGTTGATAGCTTACCGCTCGTTCGGGAATTACGGCTTGATGGAGCATGCGTTGACTCAGAACGACGGCTACTTACTCATCGAAAACATGCCCGACATCTGGAATGATCCGGTCCTGGGGTATTGGCTACGAAGTTATCTCCGGAAAAATGCGCACTCGACCTGGCTGGCCGTGCAGTATGCTGACAAACTAAAATCCGCCCCGGTTTCCAGCCCTCCACAAACCGTGAGCAGCAAGCCGAAGCCCAAGCCGGTGATCATCATTCTTTCGCCGTCATCCGTGCCCGCGCGCACCAATCACATGGCATCGCTCAACTGATTTTATTGCCGTTCGCAATTATTTTCCTAACCTATCCAACGCGTAATTTAGCGTCACCACATTCACGCGCGGCTCGCCAAACAGACCGAGATCACGGTCGCTGGTGTTTTGCTTCACCAGCACGCGGACTTTGTCCTCACTCAGCCCACGCTGTTTGGCGACGCGCGGAATTTGAATTTCAGCATTCGCCACGCTGATATGCGGGTCCAGGCCGCTGCCGGACGCCGTCACTGCATCGGCCGGCACGGGAGCATTCGCCGGCAGGTTATTGTCCGAACGATACGCCGCGACATTATTCATGATGTTGGTATACAACGCGCCTGAAGTCGGCCCCAGGTTGCTGCCGCCGGAAGCGGTCGGGTCATAGCCGTTGCTGCCCGCAGCAGACGGACGTGGATGAAAATATTTTTCCCCGGTAAAATTCTGCCCAATCAAGGCCGAGCCTACGACCGTGCCTTCCTTATCCACCAGCAAACTGCCGTTGGCCTGGTGGGGAAATGCCAGTTGGCCCAACCCGAAAATAACCAGCGGATACACGCCGCAGCAGACCACGGCGAAAACAAGCGTTGCCGCAATCGAACGGCCAAATTCGGAAACAATCGTTTTCATAAATTTTCAGGTAATGATGTGCAGCGCGACGATAATCACATCAATGAGCTTGATGGCGATGAACGGCAGGATGATGCCGCACAGGCCGTAGATGAGCAGGTTGCGCCGCAGGATTTCTGCCGCGCCGAGGGGCCGGAATTTTACGCCGCGCAACGCCAGGGGAATCAATGCAATGATGATGAGCGCATTGAAAATCACTGCACTCAGGATGGCGCTGTCCGGGCTGTGCAGCCGCATGATGTTCAGCGGCGCGATGGCCGGGAAAGTGACCATCAGCATCGCCGGGATGATGGCGAAATATTTCGCGACATCGTTAGCGATGCTGAAGGTCGTGAGCGAACCGCGCGTGATGAGCAGTTGCTTCCCGATTTCTATGATCTCCAGCAACTTGGTGGGGTTGGAATCCAAATCCACCATGTTGCCGGCCTCTTTGGCGGCCTGGGTGCCTGTGTTCATGGCCACGCCGACGTCTGCCTGCGCGAGCGCGGGCGCGTCGTTCGTGCCGTCGCCGATCATCGCAATCATCCGGCCGCCCTGTTGCTCGTGCCGGATGAGCGCGAGCTTGTCTTCCGGTTTGGCTTCGGCGAGAAAATCGTCCACGTCCGCCTCGCGCGCGATGGCGGCGGCGGTCAATTTGTTATCGCCGGTAATCATCACCGTGCGAATGCCCATGGCGCGAAAGCGTTTGAAGCGGTCGCTCAACCCGCCTTTGACGATGTCCTTCAAATGAACGACGCCCAGGACGCGCTTGCTCGTAGCCACCACCAGCGGCGTGCCGCCGGACATGGAAATGCTTTCGACCGCCTGTTCCACTTCCGGCGGAACGGTGCCGCCGGCAAATTTCTTGATGGCGCTCGCCGCGCCTTTGCGGATTTGTTCGCCGTCCCAATTCACGCCGCTCATGCGGGTCTGGGCCGTGAACGGAACGAACTCCGCGTGCGGCATTTCGTGGATGGCCCGCGCGCGAATGCCAAATTGTTTTGCCAGCACGACGATGCTGCGGCCTTCGGGCGTTTCGTCCGCGAGCGAAGACAGTTGCGCGGCGTCGGCCAGCTCCTGTTCGGTTACGCCCGGTGCAGGCACAAACGCCGTGGCATGGCGATTCCCCAGCGTGATGGTGCCCGTCTTATCGAGCAGCAACACATCCACGTCGCCTGCGGCCTCCACCGCGCGACCGCTCAGCGCCAGGACATTTTTTTGCAGCAAACGGTCCATGCCGGCGATGCCAATCGCGCTCAGCAGCCCGCCGATGGTCGTGGGAATCAGGCATACCAACAGCGCCACGAGCACGGCATTGGTGAAGTTCACCCCGGCATAAATGCCGTACGGTTTCAACGTCACTACCGCGAGCAAAAAGACCACGGTCAATGCGGAGAGGAGAATCGTGAGCGCAATTTCGTTCGGTGTTTTTTGGCGTTTCGCGCCTTCCACCAGAGAAATCATGCGGTCAAGAAAGCCTTCGCCCGGATTGGCGATGATGCGGATTTTAATTTCATCCGAGAGTACGCGCGTGCCGCCGGTGACGGCACTGCGGTCGCCACCCGCTTCGCGGATAACCGGGGCGGATTCGCCGGTGATGGCCGACTCATCCACCGTGGCCGCGCCGGAAAGGATTTCGCCGTCGGCGGGAATGATTTCCGTGGCGCGGACGACCACGACGTCGTCTTTGCGGAGTGAATCGGCATCGACCACTTCGATGCGTTCGCCGGAAACTTTGTTCGCATTCGTGCGCGTGCGCGTGGCGCGGAGCGCCTTGGCCTGCGCTTTGCCGCGGCCTTCGGCGACAGCTTCCGCGAAATTGGCAAACAGCACGGTGAACCACAACCAGACGGCGATTTGGATGACGAAACCGATTTGGTCCCGCGACGAGCGGAAAATATCCACCGTGCAAATGGCCGCGCCCACCATCGTCACAAACATGACGGGATTTTTTATCATCAGGCGCGGGTCCAGTTTCAGGAACGCATCGCCGATGGCCGGCAGGATAATTTTTGGATCAAAAATGGATGCAGATTTGGTGGCCATACAATTAAAAGAGATGTCCTTCCAGCATCAGGAAATGTTCGACGATGGGCCCGAGCGCGAGCGCAGGCAAAAAAGTCAGGGCGCCCACGAGCAGCACTGTACCCACGAGCAAAATCGTAAACGTTTTCCCGCTCACCGGAAATGTGCCGACGCTGGCGGGAACAATTTTCTTTTTCGCCAGCGAACCGGCCAGCGCCAGCAACGGGATAATCATCCCGAACCTGCCCAACAACATGTCAAAGCCCAGCGAGGTATCGTATTGCCAGGTATTGGCGTTCAGCCCGGCAAACGCGCTGCCGTTATTGCCCGCGCCGGATGTGAAAGCATAAAGCATTTCGCTAAAGCCATGCGGGCCGGCGTTGTTCAATCCCGCAAGGCCCCACGAACTCACGCAGGCCCACGCGGTGAAACCGAGGATGATGAATGCCAGGATGACAAACGCCAGCAGCGTGACCTTGACGTCATACGGCTCGATTTTTTTGCCGAGATATTCCGGTGTGCGCCCGACCATCAACCCCGCGATGAACACCGCGATGATGACGAAAATCAACATGCCGTACAGGCCCGCGCCCACGCCGCCAAAAATGACTTCGCCCGTCTGGATGTTGAACAGCGGCACCAGGCCGCCCAGCGGCGTGAACGAATCGTGCATGGCATTGACTGCGCCGCACGAGGCGTCTGTGGTCACTGTCGCGAACAGCGATGATTCAAAAATGCCAAAGCGCACTTCTTTGCCTTCCATGTTGCCGTCCGCTACGGCCACACCGAGCTGATGGTGAATGGGATTTCCCTTCGCTTCCGCCCACCAGCAAATCAGCACGCCGGCCAGGAACAGGATGAACATAGCCGTCCAGACCGACCATCCATGTTTTTGGTTTTTTGTTTCGCGCCCAAGGTGATACGTCAGCGCGCTGCCGATCGCCAAAATTGAAAGCATCTGCAGGAAGTCCGAGAGCGGCGTGGGATTTTCAAACGGATGCGCCGCGTTGGCATTCACATAACCGCCACCGTTCGTACCGAGCATCTTAATCGCAATCTGCGACGCCACCGGTCCCTGCACAATGGTTTGTATCGTGTTCGTTCCTTGCGGCTCGATGACCGTGGCCGTGGTGTACGGCTTGAAATTATCAATCACACCCTGCGAGATGAGAAACACCGCGTAGATAATGCAAATCGGCAGCAGCAAATAATACGTGATGCGTGTGATGTCCACCCAGAAATTGCCGATGGTCTCGGAGTTGTGCCGCGCAATACCCCGCACCAGCGCGGCGGCCACGGCGATGCCCGCGGCGGCACTCAGAAAATTGTGGAACACCAGCGCGACCATCTGCGAGAGATACGACATCGTGGACTCGCCGGGATAGCTCTGCCAGTTCGTGTTCGTGAGAAAGCTAATAGCCGTATTGAACGCCAGGTGCGGCGCAAGCGGGCCAAAGCCCTGCGGGTTCAGTGGCAAATGGTCCTGCAACCGCAAAATCGCGTACGTGAACAGGCAGCTCACCGCACTAAAAATCAAAAGCGCAAAAGCGTACTGCTTCCAGGTTTGTTCCCTGGCCGGATCAACCCGCAGGACGGCATAAGTGAGCTTTTCCAGCGGGCGCAATACAGGATCGAGCCACGTGCGGCCGCTGGCATTCAGCACCCGGTTGATGTAAAGGCCGAGCGGCTTGGTAATGACGATGAGCGCGGCGATATAAAGCGCCAGCTCCAGCCATGAATGGGCGTTCATAGGTTTGGCTTAAAATTTCTCCGGACGCACCATGGCGAAAATGAGATACGCACATAGCGCGAGGGAAATGACTCCAAGAATGATGTTTTCAGTGCCCATAGGTTAGAGTTTTTCGCACCCCACGACATAAAGCATCAGGGACATGATGCCTCCCATAATCAGACCGACAAAAATTCCGTCCAACATAATGTTAACCACGACGCCCGCGCTGTTCACGCGGCGCCATACTTAATTTTAATATTGGGTGAACATGGAGATCGCGGACTTCGCGATCCAGAGGCTCGCCCTTCCAAATGCCTACGAGATTAGCTGTCGGGCTCGGCCTTGAAAGTGGCCTGGAAACCGGTTACCCGGCCTCGTGCGCCCCGTCCTCATTCCTGAGGAATTTGGGTCTCCCGCACCCGGCTTCAGGAAGGAAACCGGATTTCGGCTGCAACGGAAAGTAGTAAATCACAACCTGCCTCGCTTGTCAAGATAGGCCAAATGGCAATGTTTAACGTTGAAGTTGAAGTCATTTCGCCGGTGGCTCTGACACTCGGGTGTAACGCGAGTCGGTCGGTACGATATGAATGACCTGCTGGTTACCGGGGTGAAATCTCCAAAATTGATGATGACAATAATCGCATTCGCTAAGAAAGAACGATCGGGCCTCGCCGGTAAGCTCCGGTTCAGGGCGACAAAGCCCTCCGCGCAATCCTCTACGGCCACAATTTAGACAACGCCCGCGAAGAAGTGTGGGAAAAAGTAGGGTCAGAGGAAAAGTGATGATGACAGCAATGACTGAAAATAACATCAGCCTAAGCTTCGTCGAAACGTTATGTGGCGTCTGCGTCATCATGGCCCAAGGTTGTTTAACATCCCAAACCTGCGCCACTTGACGGCATAGGACAAGCTAGAAGTTAGCTACGGCAATCGAATGCTAAAAAATTCCTGCTCCGCGCCAGCCGCGACAGAATTCGTCACCGAGCAGTTGCCAGACAGATCAAATTTGTTCGTCGCAACCGGAGTCCATTGCGCGAGCGGCAGCGAAGGATCATCGCTGGCGACCAAATAATTTGTCCCGCCTGCCGGGCCGCCAGTGCTATTTAGGACCACATTGGCCCCGGCTGGCGACATTGCCAGCGTTGGCGGCGGTTGCGAGCCGTATTCGAACGCGCCCAAATCCGGCGCGCTGCCGGTGTAAGGAAATCCCACGTTCGTGCCCGCATCCACCAAATCGCTGTCATGAACGAGCTGCGCGTACGCGATGTACGGCAGGCTGCCGTCCGCCTGCCGCGGCAGCGTCAGCAAAGTTTCGTCGAGCGACATAAAATCATTCGACGTGACCGTCACCGGCAGCGTAAAAAAGTTATAAGCCACATCGCACGCGCCGGTATTCAGCCAGGAGATGCTGTTGGTGTCCGTGCGCACCAGGCCGATGTTGTTGCGCATGTAATGATCGAAGCCCGGCACCTGGTCGCTGCGCGCCGTGTTGGTGGGATAAACACAAACCATGCAGAAATCCGCATTCGCGCCGGGATTGGTCGCCGCAGCATTACGAATCGCCGTGTTATTGATAAAATCCAATCCGTCCGGGTGAAAGTTCGCGTAGAACCCGTTCGCCGCATTGCCCACAGACAAACAAAAGCGCGCGGTATGGCGCGGCGGCGGTACCGGGTACGAATTGCCGGCCACGCCGTAACCGCCGCACTTGAAGCCGTTGCCGTTACCGCCGGTGCCGATGCCATTAGTGAAAAAGCCATTATAAAACGACCAGCAATGATCGAAGATCGCGACAGCTTTGCAGTTGATGAGGTCGTAACCGTCGTCGCTGTTATACCACGCGCGGCAGCCGTAGAACATATTGCCCGTGTCTTTCGTGCTCGTGACGTGGCAGCCGAAGCCGTCGATGTTCCCCTGCGAATACTTGTCCACGCCCGTGTTATTCCACGCGTCGCAATTGCGCACCAGGTTACTGATACCGTCCGTGATGTAAAGCCCGATGCCGTGGCCATCATGCATCCGTAACTGATCAAAGAGACAGTTGTAGCCAAAATTTACGCGAATGCATTCCGATTGCGGCGGCATGGAGGTGTTCGTGTAGATGATCGGGACACCCACGATATCGAAGCCCCGGAAAATACAATTCGTCGTATTAATCAGGAAACCCGTCACTCGGTTAGTCGGCGGCGTAAAATAAACCTTGGAAAAATCAAAGACGGGCAACTCGTTCGAGTACGCCAAATAGCTAATGCCGTTGTTCGTCATGTAATTGATGACGTTCCACGGCACGCCCTTCGAATTGTAGAGCGAAATGTTGGTGGGATAATACGTACCGCCACGGAGCCAGACGATGTCGTTCGAGTGCGCCACGGTTTGCGCTTTCATAATCGTCGCAAACGGCGCAGTGATGCTGCCGCTATTTGCGTCGGAGCCATCCGGAGCCACATACCACGTTGCAGAAAAAACTTTGGCAGAGGAAAAACACAAAGCCGCGGTAGCCAGCCACAGGCAAAGATGCTTCAGGCGCGAGATCATGAGATAGGCTCCAAACTACCATAAAATCAGCCTCCTACAACCTCGCACGGGGTCGGATAAACATCCTACCCGGCACCTTTTCCACGTCGTGCGCGAAAAAACTTTGTCATTTCTCATTTCTCTTTAAATTACCCCCGCCATCAATGAAGACCGGATTTTTCCTGGCCCTGATTTTCTTCGCTTCCGCGGCGCTCCTGGCCGCTGCCGAGGTTTATCAGCCGGCGACCATTATCCCGCCTTCGCCGCCGCGCGAATTTCGCGGCGCCTGGGTTGCCACGGTAGCGAATAAAGACTGGCCGTCCGCACCGGGCCTGAGCGTGGCACAACAAAAAGCGGAATTGATTTCGCTGCTCGATACGGCGGTGCGCTTGAAACTCAACGCCGTCATCTTCCAGGTGCGCCCGGCGTGCGATGCGATGTACGCTTCCTCGATCGAGCCGTGGTCGTACTATCTCACCGGCGTTCCCGGCGCGGCACCGCAGCCGTATTACGATCCGCTCTCGTTCGCCATCCAGGAAGCGCACCGGCGCGGGCTCGAGTTGCACGCGTGGTTCAATCCTTTTCGCGCGCGGCTTACTCCCACCGAGCCGCTGGCCATGAACAACGTCGTGCATACGCATCCCGAATGGGTGCACAACTACGGCGACCAGCTTTGGCTCGATCCCGGCGTGCCCGCGGTGCGCGAATACGTCCTGCGCGTCATCATGGATGTCGTGCGGCGATATGACATTGATGGCGTGCACTTCGACGATTATTTTTATCCCTACCCCGTCAAAAACAGCAGCGGCGTCAACACCGCTTTCCCCGACAACGCGAGCTGGAAGATATACGGCACGCGAAGCGGTTTGAGCCGCGACGATTGGCGCCGGCAAAATATCGATGAGTTCGTCCAAAGCGTTTACCAAAACATCAAGGCCGAAAAAGCGTGGGTAAAATTTGGCATCAGCCCCTTTGGCATCTGGCGCCCGGGCTATCCACCACAAATCAGGGGCACGGATGCCTACGCCTCACTGTATGCCGACTCGCGCCTGTGGCTGGCGAACGGCTGGGTGGATTATCTCGCGCCGCAACTCTATTGGCCGATTGAATCGCCGGAGCACAGCTACCCGGTTTTGCTAAACTGGTGGGCGCAACAAAATGTGCGGCAGCGAAATCTCTGGCCGGGGCTGGCGGCGTACGAAGCCGGCCTGGAATTTCCCCCTGCCGAAATCGCGCGGCAAATCCAGGCCACGCGCGCGCAACCCGGCGCAGGCGGCGTCATTTTGTTTCACCTGAAAAGTTTGGTAGACAGCCCGGTGCTCGCCAGTTTGGTGGCCGCCGAATACACCCAGCCAGCCATGGTGCCGCCCTCGCCGTGGCTGGATAACGTGCCCCCGGCCAAACCGCAACTCGCCGGGCACGAAAGCGGCGGAGGCTCGACGTTCCAATGGACCACGCCCGGAGGCAATCCCGTCGCGAAATGGCTGCTGCAATATTACACGCTGGAGCATGCTTGGCAGACGGTGACTTTGCCGGCCAACCAATGGGAACAATCGTTTAGCTTTGCGCCCGAAGTCGTTTCCATTCGCCCGATAGACCGCGCTGGCAATCTCGGTCCGCCGGCGACCGTGAGAAAGGCGGCCGGGACAGTGACCGCTACTATTCCTTCACAACCATCCCCACAGCCACGCGCGCCACCTCCACAGCCCACCCCGTCCAAAAGTTTTTGGGACTCGTACAAGTACAAGAAATAATTTGGCAGCGAGGAGTTTTGGGTTTTAGCGAGGCTTGAGTGAAGGAGCATGCCCGCAAGCGGCCTGTGACTGAGCGAAAACGAAGCTAAAACCCAAAAAAACCGCTGCCCAGGAGGAGAGACGGTTTTGGAAGGGGTGTAAGCCGAATTTTGTACCGCTTTTTAACGGTGAGAATCATTTGTCTGCGCAGCCGATACCCGAAACCCGTTCGCTTTCGCGAAACTGGAGCGGGCCGCTCCGGGGTTTCCTATTTGGCCTTGCACCCGATGGGGTTTTCCGTGCCGCGTCGCTTACGCTTCGCGCGGTGCGCTCTTACCGCACCTTTTCACCATCACCGCCAGTTCGCGCCGGCGGCTGTCTGTTTTCTGTGGCACTTTCCGTCGAGAGTTTTGTCTCCCGCCCGCGTGTATCGCCCCCGGGGATTAAGCCGGGAGGTTACGCGGCATCGCGCCCTCTGGTGTTCGGACTTTCCTCCCCCGGCTTCCGCCGGAAGCGATTCTCCGCCCTTCCAAAACCATGGCCAGCATAACGCCCTGGCTTTGAATAATCAAGGAAAAAGGGCTTTAACGCGAATGTTCTTGGTACAAATCGGTTATACCGGCAATCTATTGCCAGGCTGAAGAATCGGATTACCTTAACCACATGAGCAACGATATGGGAAAAGTCATCGCCCGAATTAAAGTAGAGAATTGGCTCGATTCCGAACTGGTTAAAGCGGGTGTGCGCAAAGAGAAACCGCGTTCCATCGAAACCGATGCTTTGGTTGATACGGGTGCGGTTAAATTCTATTTGAAGAGTTCGGTAATCAAAGAGCTGGGTCTTCACCCGGTCGGCGAAGTCAGATCCCGCACCATGTCCAATCGTTCCGAATCACGAACCGTTTTTTCGCCCGTCGCGCTGGAAATTCAGGGCCGCACTGGCAGGTTTGACGTCGTGGAAATCCCTGATTCGCTTCCCAATATCATCGGCCAAATCCCGCTGGAGGATTTAGATTGGGTCGTGGATTGTCGCAACCAAAAACTCATTCCCAATCCCGAACACAAAAACGGCGAGCTGGCGGATGAGTTTTAATTGGTGCTTTCCTAAAAAAAATCGGCCCCGATTTACGGGGCCGATTCGAAACTTCAAATACTCTTTCCTTACGCCGTCGTCGCCATTTCCGGCTCGGGCGTATCGAGGAAGCCCTGCAAGTGACGCACGCGCGTCGGGTGACGCAGCTTGCGCAACGCTTTCGCTTCAATCTGACGGATGCGTTCGCGCGTGACGTTGTACATCTTGCCGATTTCTTCGAGCGTGCGTTCGTAACCATCAAGCAATCCGAAACGCATTTCGAGAATCTTGCGTTCGCGCTCGGTCAAGGTCGTAAGCACATCGCTCAGTTTTTCACGGAGCAGGCTGTAGCTCGTCACGTCGGACGGATTCTCCGCCGACTTGTCTTCGATGAAATCGCCAACGCTGACGTCGCCGTCATCGCCCACGGGGGCGTGCAATGACACCGGCTGCTGCGCCATTTTCAGGAGCGCATGGATGCGGGCGACCGGCATGTGCATTTCGTCCGCCAATTCTTCCGGAGTCGGTTCGCGGCCCATTTCCTGGGTCAACTGCTTTTGCGCGCGCCAGAGCTTGTTCATGATTTCAATCATGTGCACCGGGATGCGGATGGTGCGGGCCTGGTCGGCAATGGAACGCGTAATCGCCTGGCGAATCCACCAGATGGCGTACGTGGAAAACTTATAGCCGCGGCGATACTCGAATTTCTCGACGCCCTTCATCAGGCCGATGTTGCCTTCCTGGATCAAATCCAGGAACGACTGGCCGCGGTTCGTGTACTTCTTGGCCACGGACACCACGAGGCGCAAATTGGCCTCGGCCATGTGCGTCTTGGCCTTGAGCCCGCGTTCGGCGGCGGACTTCAAATCAGAAAACGCCTTGTAGAAATCCTCGCGCGACATGCGGACGAATTGCTCCAGCGTCTGGAGCTTGGCGCGTTCGGATTCGAGCATCGAACGGCGTTCGCCGCTGGCGCGATGCGCTTCCAATTCATTCACGTGGCGCAGGCTGGCCTGGAATTTTTCGTAGACGTTGCCGGCCACGACGATCATTTCCTCGACCACTTTCTGCTTGTAATAAAACTTCGGGAACATGTCCTGGAGTTTCTGGCTGGCCTTCTTCAGCTCGCGGGCCAGTTTTTCTTTGCGGCCCTTTTGCTGGGCTTTTTGCCAGTTGAAATATTTCTCGTCCACCTTTTCGTCGAGGGCGTGGACCTTTTTGATGAGCTTGCGCAGTTCGCGCAAATGGCCTTCACGATTGGCGACTTTCTTGTCCACAATCACGCGGTCAAAGCGCTCCTTGGGCGGCTCAGACAGGAGCTTCTCGGCGATGGCGATATGTTCCTTGGCGGTAAAACCAAGGCCATAAACGATCGTCTTCATCGAGACTTCAGCTTCCTCGATCTTTTTGCAAATCTCGACTTCCTGTTCGCGCGTGAGCAGGGGCACTTTGCCCATCTGGTTCATGTACATGCGCACGGGGTCGTCCAAAATTTCCAGGCGCGCCTCGTCGTCGTCTTCGGCCTGCGCGGGCTCGGGCTGCTTGGCGCGTTCGGCTTCCGACTGGTCCATGACGATTTCCACGTCCAGGCTGCGGAGCTTGGACATCAACGCGTCCAAATCATCCGGGTTCAAATTGTCCGGCAGGACGTCATTGATATCATCATAGGTGATGTAGCCGTGCTCCTGGGCCAGGTGCAAAAGGGTTTTAATCGTCTCGTTGAGTTCAACGGACGGCTGGCCGATCGGGGCGGTGGGAGCGGGGTGCCCGTTTTGGCCGGGAACGGCGTGGGCCTTGCCATTGGAATCAGGCGATTTCGCCTCTTCCCGCCGTGCTTTGCTGGAAATGATAAAACGCCGTCTTGGAGGGGTCTTTTTCACTCCTCCACTCCGTTTTCCACCACTGCGCTGACGTCCATGGGATGCCATATTCTTTCTGTTCAACATACAAATGAGACCGCAAAAAACGGATTTGGTTCAGAGAATTCCAACAACCACACCTGTTTCGCGGAAAAAACCTGTTCGCGGCGAACTTCAAGAGAATGCGAACCCAGAAGACCGACGCCACTTAATAATAGAGCGGATTTTGAAGGATGACAAGAAGAATCCGCATCTAAATTTAAGCTCTAAACTATTAAAAACAAGGCATTTACGATAATTAGGCCTCCTGATTCACCAATCTTTAACCGGCGGATTACCGTTTTCCGGCTGCCCTTGTTGCTTGTACTGGAGGACCTGTTCATTGCCCTTTTGGGCATCCAAAAGCCGTTTTGCCTCTTCGGGGGTCATGGCCTGGGCTTGTTGGGACTTGTCCTGGCCATTCTGGTCTTTCTGCTGCTGGGCCTGTTGTTGCTGGTTTTGTTGATTTTGCTGCTGCTTTTGGGCATTAGCCTGGTTTTTGGCCTGCTGGTTCTGCTGTTGTTGATTCTGCTTCTGCTGGTCTTGCTGGTTTTTCTGCTGCTGTTGTTGCTGTGACTGCGATTGCTGGTTCTGCGAATTCTTATTTTGATTTTGCTGCTGTTGATTCTGTTGGTTTTGCTGATTTTGCTGGTTCTGTTGATTTTGCTGTTGCTGCTGTTGCTGCTGTTGTTGTTGTTTCAACAATTCTTCCAGCTTTTTCAATTTCTCATCTGAAGGATAAGCCTGCCGGCCGGCTTCCACTTTTTTCAGCGCATCGGGAATATTATTGGAAATATAGAATTGCGCGCCGCCGTTAAAATATTCAGCGGCGCTTTGGGCGCGCAGCGAGAGCGTGGCGAGCCACAGCAGGCTACTGGCTATGAGGAGTCGCGATATCATCGATTTGTTTCAGTCGTTTGGTGAAGTCCTCAAATTGTTTGGACATGACGGTCTTTTGCAGTTGGGCCTGGATCGGCTCCATGATGGCCAGCGCCTGATGGAACTCCGCCATCCGGACGTCCGTATCGGCCTCGTTTTTGGCACGCTGCAGCATCGCCCGGAATTCTTTGATGCGCTCAATGTAGTCCTTCGTGTATTGCAGGTTAAATTTGGCATCCACGTCGTTGGTATTTATCTCCACGGCGCGCTGATAACTTTTTTCGGCGGTCTCAAATCCCGACTGCACTCCGTCCAAATCCGTCGCCTGTTTGGCGATTTGAAATTGCGTGTTGCCAAGATTGTAATACGCCTTCTGCTGGAGATTGATGTCCGGGGCCAGCGTCACGTCCTGGAAAAGGGTTTGGGCCAAATCAAAATTGGTCGAGCGATACGCCGCGTCACCGGCATTGAACACCAGGCGATAATCGTTCGTCTGTATTTCCGCGAGCTTGGAATACTCAGTGAGTGCGTTGGTGAAATTGCCAGAGTTATAAGCATGCAACGCACTGTCCGGCGAGCCCATGGCGGCCAGGGGCAGGAGCAAAAAGGCCACGAGGACCATCGCGGCAAGCACGGGAGGGAGTTCGCCCGCGCGGGCAACTTCAATTTTAGCCGGTTGTGGGACGGACATGAACGGCTGGGGCGTGCGCTGGATGGTTCCTTTCGTGCGGGTCCGTTCCGGAACCAGCATCTCGGCCAGCAGCAGCAGGATGGCGATCGCCAGCGGCAGATGATACCACTCATGATAATTGCGGATCATTCGCCCGGCTCCCTGCGTTTTAGGTAGCGGCGCCAAACCGCGCTCGTACAGCGCGTCCATGACATTCGCACCGCGCAACGGGAGATAAAATCCGCCGGTGGCACCGGCAATTTCCCGGAGCAACGTTTCGTTGAGACGGGTTTTGACGACGTTGCCGCCAGAGTCCCGCACATAATCCGAATTCCCGTCCTGGCCGGTAATGCGAATCAAATCACCGTCAGTCGTCCCGATGCCAATGGTAAAAATTTTCAAGCCGTTCTTGGCTGCATCTTTAGCAGCATTAAGCGCGGCGGTTTCGTCGACATTGTCCTCGCCATCGGTGAGTAGGACGAGCGTTTTGGAATGTCCATTTTCCTTAAACGCGGTTTCCGCCGTGGTGATGGCGTTGGCAATGCCGGTGCCGCCCTGGGACACCGAATCAATGTCGAGCGCCTGGACGCTTTGCTCAAACGCGGTGTCATCCACCGTCAACGGACACTCGAGAAACGCCTGCCCGGCGAACGCGACCAGGCCGAGGCGATCAGACTTGGCGTCCTGCATCAATTCCAGCGCGGCGAGTTTGGCGCGCTGCAGGCGACTAGGCACGATGTCCTGCGCAAGCATGGATTTGGAAGTATCTACCGCCACGACGATGTCCAGCCCGCTTTGCTCTACTTCCTGCAAATCATAACCGTGCCGCGGCCGGGCCAGCGCGAGAATGAGAAATACGGAAGCTACGATTATAAGCGTAAAACGGATTTTGCGGCGCTGGGGTGAAACCCCTACGGTGAGCGCCGAAAGCAGGCGCGCTTCAATGAACTGACCCAGTAATTGCTGGCGCACGCGTTCGCGCCACCAGAAGAACAAGGCCAGTGCCGGCGGCACAATCAGCAGGAGCCAAAGCATGTTGGGGCTGCCAAAGCTGTCTTGCAGGAAACGAATGATAAAACTCATGGCAGCCTCCTGAAAACAGTTTGCGCCAGCGTAATTTCCAGCGCGAGCAACCCGCAACCAATCACCAGGAACCAGGGAAAGAATTCCCGGAATTGGGTGTATTTGTTAACGACCGCTTCGGTTTTTTCCAGCTTGTCAATTTCGTCGTAGATGGCCCGCAGCTTGGCCGAGGTGTCGCCGCGATAAAACTGGCCGCCGGTCATTTGTGCGATTTGCCGGAGCATATCTTCATCCGGCAGAAACCCGGGCGGTAGCCCCATGCGCTGGACGATATCGCGGTTGCCGAGGCCAACGGTGTATACTTTTACGCCGAGCGCCTGCGCCGCCTGGGCGGCTGTCATTGGAGCCACCTTTCCGGAATTGTTCGCGCCATCGGTCATCAGCACAATGATTTTGCTCTTGGATTTTAAATCGCGCAGGCGGTTGAGCGCGGTCGTCAGGCCGTCGCCAATGGCCGTGGCATCGGAATTAATTGTGCCGATTTCGAGGCGGTCAATGTTATCGAGCAGGTAATCGTGGTCCAGCGTCATGGGCGCACCGATGAATGCCTGCGCGGCAAAAACTACCAGACCAATGCGATCGTCCGGGCGTCCCTGGATAAATTTTTCCAGCACAGCTTTCGCCACGTTGAACCGGCTCACGCCCTGGCCGTTCACTTCATAATCCGGCGTGTTCATGCTGCCGGACAAATCCAGCGCCACGACGATATCAATGCCGCTGGCCTTCACTTCGGAGGTGCTTTTGGCCAGCCTCGGTTGCGCCAGCGCGATAATAAACGCCGCCAGCACCAGCCAGCGCAACGCCGCCAGGAAAGCTCCCGCGTGCGACCGGCGCAATCCCGTCAAGCCTTCCACCAAGTTCAGCGACGAATACAAAAACGCCGGTGGCGCGCCGCGCCGGCCCTTCAGCCATGCGAACAAAGGCAGCAAGGCCAGCAACGATAATATCCATGGATGGGCAAATTGCATTTATGACGGGCGATTGGCAGTTTGAACCTGTTTCGGTATCGGTGGCGGCGTGGCGTTGGAGGTTTCCACCGGCTCGGTTTCCTCCACGAGCCGCACGGCAGCAGAATGCAATTCGCGCAATTCATTTTCACCCGGCTCATACTTGGCGAATTTCACCAGGTCGCAGCTTTCCAAAAACCGCCCGAGACTTTCTTTTTGGTCGGGCGAGAGCAAAGGAGTTTCGCTTAACTCATAAAGAAATTCTTCCGTGGTGCGGTCAGGGGCATGGACATTAAACCGTTCTTCGAGATACGTCCGCACTGTGTCCGAAACGACGACGCAAAATTCTTTCGGCCGGCCGATCAGTTCCAGCGCCCTGGCCAAAGCCTGCTTCGCGCGAATGTGCGCCGGCACCAGGGGCACCATCAGCATCCGTGAACGCGCGCGTTTCCACAGCCACCAGGCGATAGCTAAAATCGCCACGAGAACGATTACCGCAAGCACAGGCCAAATCCATTCCCAACCGTTGGGAATATCGATCGGCGGCTTGATGTCGTGAATATCCTGGGGAGCTTGCTGGTTCATCCTCGCAGCCTCCGTTTTTCGCGCGTCTCAAAGAAATTTCCCATCGCCGCGCCATAAGATTCGTCCGTGCGCAGTTGGATATTATCAATGCCCGACGACCGGAATTGCCGCGCCAAATCGGCGAGTTGCTTTTTCCGACGCAGCGCAAACGCATCGCGGCTGCCCGGGTCGGCCGTATTGATTTCTAAAATCTCGCCCGTCTCGGCGTCCTCCAGGGTCAAACGCCCCAGTGCCGGCAGCTCCATCTCATAACGGTCTGTGATCTGAACCGCCACCACATCATGCCGGCGATTCGCCATGCGCAACGCGGTTTGGATGGGCAACGGCAGTGCGCCCGATGTCTGCGGCGTTTGAAAATCAGAAACGACCACGGCGATCGAACGATGCGGCAGCACACGCCCCATAAACTCCAGCGCGTTGATTAAATCCGTTCCGCGCCGTTTCGGTTGATAATATAAAACCTCGCGAATCACGCGCAGCACATGGCCGCGCCCTTTGCGCGGCGGAATAAATTTCTCCACTTCATCAGTGAACAGCAACAGGCCCACCTTGTCATTGTTGCGAATCGCCGAGAATGCCAGTACCGACGCGATTTCTGCGGCCAGCTCGCGCTTGGATTGCGCGCGCGAACCGAACAGCCCCGAGCCGCTCACGTCCACCACCAGCATCAGCGTCAGCTCGCGTTCCTCGACAAATTTCTTGATGAACGGATGGTTCATCCGCGCCGTGACGTTCCAATCGATCGTCCGCACGTCATCGCCCGGCTGATACTCCCGCACCTCGTCGAAATTCATCCCCTGCCCCTTGAACACGCTGTGATAGGCACCCGCGAGCGATTCCGTCACGAGCCGGTTCGTGCGGATCTCGATCTGCCGGATTTTTTTAAGAATTTCGCGGGGGATCATAGCGAAGCAAAATTATGCATGAGAATGAACAGCCCTTGCTGCCGTGAATTCATTCTACCGTCGTGCTCACGGCACCGGCAGTTCATCAAATATCTTTTGTATCACAGACTCGCTCGTCTTTTCCTCCGCCTCGGCCTCGTATGTGATCGCCACGCGATGGCGCAGCACGTCCATGCCGATGCTCTTCACGTCCTGCGGCGTCACATAACCGCGCCCCTTCAGGAACGCATACGCCTTCGCCGCCAGCGTCAGCGCGATCGTCGCGCGCGGCGACGCCCCGAGCTGGATGAAATCGCGCACGTTGATCTTATATTTGTCCGGCTCACGCGTCGCGCACACCAGATCCACGATGTAATCCTTCACCTTGTCATCCACGTAAATCTCATTAATCACCCCGCGCGCTTTAATAATGTCCCGGGGATCCACCACCGCCGTCGTCGTCGGCGAGCCCGTTGTTCTCGCCATTAAATCCAGGATCTTTCGTTCTTCATCCCGCGCCGGGTAACCGATTTTCAGCTTCAACATGAACCGGTCCACCTGCGCTTCCGGCAAGGGATACGTGCCCTCCTGCTCGATCGGGTTTTGCGTCGCCAATACCAGGAACGGCTCTTCCAGCTTGAACGTCTGGTCGCCGATCGTTACCTGCTTTTCCTGCATCGCTTCCAGCAACGCGCTTTGCACCTTCGCCGGCGCGCGATTGATTTCGTCCGCCAAAATCAGGTTGGCAAAAATCGGCCCGCGCCTCGTCGTGAACCCGCCCGATTGCGGGTTATAAATCTGCGTGCCGATCACGTCCGCCGGCAGCATGTCCGGCGTGAATTGCAGGCGCGAAAACTTCACGCTGATGCACGACGCCAGCGACTTCACCGCCAGCGTCTTCGCCAGGCCCGGCACGCCCTCCAGCAGCACGTGGCCGTTTGCCAGCAGGCCGATCACCAGCCGCTCCGTCAGGTAACTTTGCCCGACAATGACTTTTCCGAGTTCACTAAATAATGGTTGCGTAAAGGCACTCGCTTCCTTCACTGCGTCGTTGATTGCTGCGATTCCAGTATTCATTAGAATTTGTAGTTACGAAAATGGACAGACTATTTAATCCCATGTTCAAAGTAGAAACACTGAAAATTTAAAATTATTTTTGAACGCGCCTTAACCGTCGCCAAAACAATTCAACGGACTCCGACAATATGATTTGAAAAAACGATGAACGTCCAATGGCTGTTCGCGAGCCGTCACCCTCGCCCCCATCGGGGGAGAGGGCCGGGGTGAGGGGGCGATAATAGGCCCGCGGGTGCTACCCGCGTCTCACCGCCTCCACATCCCTCGCTATCTGCTCCTTCAATTCTCCCGGCGACCCAAACTTCTTTTCGTCCCGCAATTTCTCGCCCATCTCAATCTCCAATTCCGTCGCGTACAGGTCACCCTTAAAGTCGAGCAGATGCGCCTCTACGCGCAATTGCGGCCCCCCCGCCACCGTCGGCCGCACGCCAATATTCAGCGCCACGCGATACAGCTTGCCTTTGCATCGCGTCAGCGCCGCATAAACGCCATACGGCGGCAGTACCAAGCCCGCCACGTCCAGGTTCGCCGTCGGAAAACCCAACTGCCGGCCCAGCTTATCGCCGGTAACGACCTTACCCGAAATCGCGTACGGCCGCCCCAGCATTTGGCTCGCATCATCGAAATTCCCCGATCGGATCGCCCCGCGAATCCGTGTGCTGCTGACCGTCTGGCCATCCAACGCCACCGCGCTCAAGCCATGCACCTGGAAATTCAACTCCGCCCCCAGCTTTTTGAGCAATGCCACATTGCCGCTCCGCTTGTGCCCAAACACAAACTCCGCCCCCACGCAAATGCTATGGATGCGTTGAAAGTCATGCGCCAGGCATCGAATAAAATCCTCCCCACTTTGCTGGCTAAAAGGTTTATCGAACGAAATCAGCAACGTGTTCTCGATGCCCAGCGACGCAATCGCCCGCAGCTTTTGCGGCAGCGAATAAATCAGCGGCGGCGCTTTGTCCGGCGCCACCACCACGTTCGGATGCTTATCAAACGTCAGCGCCAGCGCGATGCTGTCATGCTTGTGCGCGTCCGCGATCGTCTGCCGCAGGATTTGCTGGTGCCCCAAGTGAACGCCGTCAAAAAACCCAATCGCCAGGCAAACCTTTCTTGCCTGTGTCTTCAATTCCTTTGCCGCGTGAAAAATGTTCATGAAAGTCCCCCTCTCCCAGCGGGAGAGGGTTGGGGCGAGGGAGAGTCGTTCAAATTAAGAGCGAGCATCATATAGTTATCCGGCGCAGCCGCCAATTGAAAGCCCTGCCAAGGGCGGCCGATGATAGCCCGGGGTAAGCGCGAGTCTGAGAGCGCGCAGCCCCGGGTAAGTCATCCACAAATAAGCCGCACTCTGCGAAGTCGCGCGACAGCGCGAATCTAATCTGAGGCCAATTTGTAATGTGCCGGCCCATGATGTTCTACGCACTCAACTTCAAAAACGGAATCACCTTCTTCTCCATTTCACCCGACGACATGTTCAAAACCGCGTCCAACG
This sequence comes from Pseudomonadales bacterium, assembly GCA_035500235.1. Classification (GTDB taxonomy): domain Bacteria; phylum Verrucomicrobiota; class Verrucomicrobiia; order Limisphaerales; family UBA11358; genus UBA11358. The sequence goes on from DATJXK010000257.1 coordinate 26,117, forward strand.
TTGTTGAATCCGCCACGTCAAACTTGCCCGACGCCGACCGCCGCAACGTCGCCAAATGCGCGCCACAACCAATCTTCTGCCCCAGGTCATGCGCGATACTCCGCACATACGTCCCCTTCGTGCACGCCAGCCGGAAATCCCCCAGCGGCTCCGCGTACTGCGTAAACCGGAAATTATAGATATGGATCAGCCGCGCTTCGCGCTCCACCTCCACCCCCTTGCGCGCCAGCTTGTACAACGGCACGCCACCCTTCTTGATCGCCGACACCATCGGCGGCGTCTGCATCTGGTCACCGATAAATTCCCCCGCCAGCGTGTTCAGTTGCTCCAGGGTCAGCGCCGGCACCGGCTTCGTTTCCTTTATCTCACCGTCCGCGTCGTAAGAATCCGTCGCCTCGCCGAACTTGATCGCGCCCTCATAAACCTTGTCATCCCCCATCAACTTCTCCGATAACTTCGTCCCGCGCCCCAGGACAATGATCAACAGCCCCGTGGCATTCGGGTCCAGCGTGCCGCAATGGCCCACCTTTTTGATGCCGAACTTGCGGCGAATCGCGTCCACGACATCGTGCGACGTCGGCCCCGCCGGCTTATCAATGAGAATCGCGCCATCCAGCGCGGAAAATTCCTGCATAACCAATAGCGTATAAAATTTGGCAACAAGATTTCAACCACGGATGCACACAAATGAACACGGATTGTATCTTCATCCCGCGGATGTGGGATCTAACTGAAAACCCTGAAAGGGTGAACGATGATAGCCCAGGGCATCGCCCTGGGTAAAATCCCAAAAAAATAATCTCCCTCGCCCCGCTCAACGGGGAGAGGGACGGGGTGAGGGGCAAATTTATGATCCTCCGCAGCCGTCCACATCTGCTCTCAACCTCAACTGAAATGACATAATCTCCGGAAAGGCTTAACATCCTTAACATTGTTGATACTCAATGACTTAAAGCTCAACACCATCCTTAACAAAACGACCCGAAGACTTTACATCATTGAACGACAATAACTTAAGGCTTAACACTAATGTTAACGTTTGCCGCGGGCTTTGAATAAGGTGAATCGACAATTTAGTGAAAACTGCACCTCCGTCGATCAGCGTAAGAGATAGAGGAATCAGAAAAAGATCGCGCTTTTCAAGTTATGATGAGTTTCCATTAGTAATAATTCGTATGGATTCTAAAAGACCGTTAAGCTCTTTATCCAAATCCTCTCTTACCATTTGTCTAGCAATTCGCGGCGCGTCAGTTGTTTTATTAAATGACAGATTAAAATGTTGAAACACTTCTGCAATAACATCAGCACCGGGCGCGATGGCCAAGCGCTTTTCATACGATTTCCACTCTTTATCGAACTTGCGTTTTGCTGAATCAACCAATTTATCGATTTTAAGCTTTGAAAGATGATCTGCGTAATATTTCTGCAGTTTTTTACTTATTTGACCTGCCAAACCTTTTCGCCTGGCAAAACCTTCCATTTCTTCAAATAAATGCCTAGGGAAAAAGCCACCGGATGGGGCTTCTAATAAACAACGAATTCTTTTTATCAAAACCCTTCCTCTCTGACCATCAACAATATTCTTTATAAGCTTCTCAATTTCTCTTTCGTCAACTTGCGTTGCCATTGGAGGGATTAGCCACCGAGGCTCAGAGGCCGCAGAGGTTTTCTTTATTCCTCTCGGTGCTCTCGGTGCTCTCGGTGACTCTGTGGCCAAACCCCTCAGGCTAAATCAGGCCAAAAAGAGTGAATCAGCCCCGTCATACGGGGTAAAGGTTGATTGGGCGGCGGGGCAAGAGATTGGCCACTGAGGCACAGAGGCCACAGAACAGCCAAAGGTGAAAACAAAGTGGAAACAAACTCCCGCAAGGCTATGCAAGGTAAAAAAGTTGCGAGGCAGCATCACTAATCGCCGTAATCCGCGGATTCAAAACGGACACCTTTGGAAGCCTACGGAAGGGTACCCCCCGGGGGTGCGGCGGTCAGAGGACTGACACGCCCTACCTCGGACGGCGCGCTCGGAGAGGGCATGTGGTCAGCGGATGGGTGACAGTTTTTGGTCAGCGGATGGGTAACACTTTCCCGGCAATATGCCTTGGAAAACGACGTGTCCGAAGGAACAGCGATGGAGATTTATCCAGGAGTATCTCC
>DATJXK010000258.1:0-29864 GCA_035500235.1 Pseudomonadales bacterium
AGACAATTCCATTTGGTTGTTGATACCGCCATTTTCAGTCAAACCACCCTGCAGGGTCAAAGTTCCCGCAGCACCGGCCCCGCCCGGGCTGATCGCACCGCTCGATACCACCAACAAGCCGTTCACCGTGCCTGAACCGGACAGTGTTTGATTCAAAACAAAGGTGGGGTTTTGAGTAATATCGAAAATGCCGCCGCTGCTCACTGAAATCGGGCATGAGAGCAGGCCGGAAGCAGCTAACGCCAGTGTGCCCTGGCTAATGGTGAGTGTCCCGGAAGATGAATTCGTACCTGTATAATTATTTATCCCTCCCGCCTGAATAATAATCGATCCGCCGCCGCTGATATTGTTTGCTACCGTGTAGCTATCCGACCGGTTAAAGATCAGTACTGAATTATTGACCACCGGACCGGCGCACAGTGTTCCGTCGGCGCCCCCATCCCCGATTTGCAATGTCCCTGCACTAATGGTGGTCGTGCTGGTGGCGGTATTAGTACCAGTCAGAGTGAGTGTGCCGGCGCCCACTTTGGTCAAAGCAGTCAATGCAGAGGAGCTCTGATTTTTGAAAGTTCCACCAAACGTAGAACTGGTACCTTTGCCGCCAATGCTCCAAATTTCGGTGCCGCTGCCGCTGGTTTGTCCGGTAACCGCTGTTCCAAACCCGCCTGAAAGTTCGCCAACGGAAGTCGTACCCGGGTCACGATTTTCGAGGATAATGGTCGATCCAGGACTGCCGGGTGCTGTTCCACCCAGGTTGATAGTCATCAAACTGTTGCCGGTATTGGCCTGGGAACCGCCGTTGTTAAAGCGCAACGCCCCGGCGTTAGTAAATCCTGAGGAATTATCAACGACGATGATTGAACCTGTGAAATTCGCCATGTTACCTCCGCTGGCACCGCCAAACGTCAAAGTCGAACCGCTGGCGGTATCATTCGTCACCAGGTAGGTGCCGGTGCCCGACCAGGGACCGTCGAAAACAAAGGAAGCATTGACGTTCGCCATATCGATGAGCGACGTCCCGGTCGCGACGAAATGATTCGTCATGATCCCGGCGTGAGGAAAGCCGATCAATTCCAGGACACCTCCGCTATTGGTAATATTTCCGGTGCCGAAGGCGTTGATCGAGTTGGGCTGGATGAAACCGCTGTTGATCGTTGTCCCACCCGCATAAGTATCGGCATTGGTCAGGATAATCAAACCGGTGTTATTGCCGCCGTTATTCAAGGTCAGGGCGCTGGCGCCGGAAACAATACCCGTCACCGTAAGGGTAATTCCATTGGTCACCATCCACGTCTGGTTCCCGTTCAAAGCTACCGCGCAACCCAAGGTCAAACCATTCGTCGCCTGGCTCAGGTCAATGCCCGACGTGCCGAGCGTTAGGGTATTGCCGTCCTGGAGAATGGTGATTGATGCCGCCGGATCCGCGACCCGGATCCCTGCCCAGCTCAAGGCTGCGCCCAAAGTTTTCGTCGTGTTCACCTGAACGTTGTTGTCCCAAACCGCGACGTTGGCGGAACCGGCCGGAACTCCTCCAATCCAGGAACTGCCCAGGTTAAGCGTGGCGGAGGTATCCGCATTGGTAACAAACTGCGCCCGGCTGGAGGTTAAACTCATTGCCAGTATAAAGCTGCCAAGAGCCGCGAGTTTGAAGATATTTTGTGAGCGCATGGGTATTAACGTTTTGAGTTTTAGTTATTTCGAAATCACTGTCCGCAGGGCATCCGGTCGGCACAAGCCCTGTTTTCGTTGGTTCGGCATGGGGTCATGAGGCTTGTTCCATACAACATAAACCGGCAAAAGAGTCCATCGGATGTTTGTCTGATAAATCTTAATTTCCATTGTAAATCCAATGTTTTTACCTCGCCGCAGCCTCAATTCCATGGCCGGATTCATCCGTGATGATGCGGCCGGTTTTGCCGTAAGATTTCAGCTCAGTGATGAGCGACTCATCTATGGCATCCCGGTGCATCGAGCAACCGGCATCCGCCACCGCCTTCTCCAAAGCCGCCGCCGGAGAATCTACCGTGACGGGCACCGCTGGTTGGAGAAATGGTTTGGAAACAAAGACCGCCGAGCCACCGGCACTGCGAAATTCTTCATCCGTCACCAGATGACCGCCGGGTTGCCCTTTGGGCGCAAGATCAACATAATTATCCTGCTGGCAAACATGGTCCGTAGACGAAAACAAACCCACAAAATGGCTGTTGGAAGATGGACCTTTAATAAAATAATTGCCGATGACATCCAGTTCGTGGTCCGCTTCCGAATGGCCGCCTACCAGGCCGTTCACTCCCCAATTATAGACGACGTTATTGATATATTGAATTGTTCCTTTGGCCTTCGGATTACGGCTTTCGTTATCAATCCAAAGATTGTGGCTGAAAGTAATATTAGTCACCGTATCCACCAGCGCGCCAAATCGCTGCGGATCTATCCCCTGCCCCAAAATGCAGTGTTGAAATGTGATATCGCGGCTGCCATGGGTCAAACCAAGGCAATCCCATCGCCCCCATTCGACAGAGACGTGGTCAAAAATCATATCCCCGCCATCCACAATGTTGATCGAACATTTCCCTTTATCTCCCGTGATGCCTTCGCGAATGCGCAAGTATCGCACGATGACATTGGTGCAGCCGCTAAACGAAATGGAACGGCCGTAAAGTGTAATACCATCGCCCGGCGCTGTTTGGCCGAGAATGGTCAAATCGCTGCTCGCGCTGACGTTCGATTGCAAATGGATCGTGCCGCCGACGTTAAAGACCACGGTTCGATTGGGGCGGCTGACAGCGTCCCGAAATGTTCCCGGGCCCGAATCGTCCAGGTTTGTCACGTGATAAACTTCGCCTCCATTGCCGCCCGTGGCCAGCGCGCCAAAACCTTCCGCGCCGGTAAATGCCACCGGCGCAGAACTGGCGGCTAAAGCTGATTCAATTAGACAGCCAAAAGCGACAATGATGATGGGAAACAGGATGCCTTTCATTTGAAGATTATATATTCCGCCCTGCCAGCTTCATCGCCGCTTCCGTCCGGGAATGGACGTGCAGTTTTTCGTAAACAGCGCTGATATGCGTACGCACCGTGCTCATGCTCACTCCCAGATGCTCCGCGATTTCTTTGTATAAATATCCCTTGGCCAGCAATTTAAGAATTTCCGATTCACGGGCCGTGAGCTGCCGCAGGCTCTGGGATGGCTTGGCGGATTCGTGGAAATAATGAATCACTTTTCGCGCGATCTTCAGGGCCATCGGTGCGCCACCGGCCTGGAGCTGCTGTAAAGCCTGCACCAGTTCATTGCGCGGCATATTCTTCAGCAGATAACCGCTGGCGCCCGCGCGTAGCGAATCGAAAATCAGGTCCCCGTCATCGTAAGTCGTCAGCATCAGCACCTGTATTTGGGGCTGCCGTTCCTTCAGCCGGGACACACATTCAATTCCATTCATGCCCGTCAAATTGATATCCATCAAAACGACGTCCGGGCTCTCATCGGGAATGCGCTTCAGCGCCTCTTCCGCCGAGGCATGCGCCCCCACACAACGCAATCCGGGCGCATTTCCCAGCCATTCTGCAAGGCTTTCACGCATCTCGCGCTGGTCTTCTACAATCGCTATCGCAATACTCATTCGTTAATCGTGATGATATTATTTTAAGTCAAAACTGGCATTCTGCTTATCGGACAAAGGTATGAGGCGATCCGGTGGTCAATTCTCATGGAAAAGGCAGTTCTAATATAATAGACGTGCCGGCGCCAGCCTGGCTTTGAATCCGGCAACTTCCATTCACCTCCGTCAAACGTTGCTGCATATTGCGCAGCCCATCCGCCCAGGTATCCGTCGGCGCACCATTAAAACCGCAGCCGTTGTCCTCGATACAAATTTTTAATTTATTCCCCTCCACGCTAATCCGGAGCCATGCCTCGGTGGCATGGGCATGTTTTACAATATTCTGCAATGCCTCTTTCACCACCAGGAAAACGTTATGGCGCACATTGGCCTGGACTTCGCGCGCCGGCATCTGCTCGGGCACATCGAGCAGGCAACGAATCCCGGCGTCGCGCAGATAACCCGAGGCGAATTGGCAGGTATAATCCACCAAATGCGACAGCGTGTCGTTTCGCGGGTTCACCGCCCAAACAATTTCATCGAGAGATTTGACCGCCTCACGCGCCGTGCCGGACATCTTCTCGATGCGCTCACTGGTTTTTTCTTTGGTCGCCAGGTCACCCAAAACCGCAATGAGATTCAAGCTCGCGCCCAGATCGTCATGGATATCCCTGGCAATACGCGCCCGTTCCCGTTCCACCGCCTGGTGCCGCTCGAGTTGCTGCATGCGCAATCGAAGCCTGCGCGTGGCGATCTGCCGGATCGTTCCGGCCATTACCCCCAACACCGCCACGACTGCCAATGTTTCAAACCACCACGTCTCATAAAAATGTGGCCGTATGTGCAACCTCAAGCTGCTGCCGGTGTCACTCCAAACACCATCACTGTTGCAGGCCAGCACGTGAAACAAATAATCGCCGGGCGGCAGAAAACTGTACTGCGCAAACCGTTGCGTCCCCGCCTGGACCCATTCGTCATTCACCCCCTCCAGGCGATAGCGAAACTGTACCCGTTCCGGCGAAACCAAACTAAGCCCCGTGTAATAGATCTCAACCTGGTGCTTACCCGGTGGAATATTAAGAACGTCTCCCTTGGCCGTCGTCTGCAGATTTGTTTGGATCCGCCCGTCTACAAGGACTTCCTCGATGACCACCGGCGGAGGCGTCAAATTGGGTTGAACATCCTCTGGTTGAATCCACGCTGCTCCCCGGGCGGTGGTGAACCATAATCTTCCATCTCCATCACGACACGCTGAAGGTTGGAACCCTCCGGAACATTCCGATGACGGCAAACCGTCCGAACGCCCGTAAGCCGTGCAGGTCAAAAACTTGCTCTTGCCCGACGCAACGTCGTCCAGGTCCTTTTTTGCCACGCGAAAAACCCCCAGGTGCGAACCCAGCCAAAGGTTGCCGTATCCATCGTCTAAAATTTGGCAGATCACATTGTCGGGCAGTCCCTGGGCTTTTCCATAACGCGAGAATTTCCCATCGCGAAAACGCAATAGCCCGCCGCGAAATGTGCCAACCCATATCGTGCCGTCATCATCCGCCAGCACCGACCACACCGCCCCTGATTCCTGGTTGTCAGTGGGCGGCAAAGCCGTGACTGCATCATTGACGATATGATAGAGGTTCCCGTTCCCCGACCCGGCCCATAACGTTCCATTTTTGTCCTTGGATAATGCCCGTACCGAATGGCGGGCCATGCCCTTGAAAAGACTGATTCCATCAGGTCCAGCATCACTAAAGTAAAGGCCACTGGTCGTTCCAATCCAAACCCGGCCGCGATGGTCCCGGAAAAGAACCTTAACCCCGTGGATCACCGGCGCCACCCGGGACAGTTGCGTTACCGTCCCGAAATACAAATCTTCATTGCCCGCGCTGGCCCAAAATCGCCCCGCATCATCCGGGCAAAGGCAAAAGACCGAATCCATTGCGCCGCTTTCCGGGATGGATATATTTGTAAACTGTCCATGCCGCCACCGGTTTAGGCCGCCGCTCAATAAACCGATCCACACAGTTCGGTTGGTATCTTCACAAACCGTCTTGGCCGCTTTTTCTTCACCGGCATCAATAGCATGAAATTGGGCCGCGCGCACGCGAACGAGGCCGCCGGCATCCAGGCCCGCCCAAAGGTTCCCTTCACGATCTTCAAAAGCGCAAAAGACGCGCGCACTGGGCAGACCGTCTGCCGCTGTCAGTTGATGAATATTCCCGCTGGCACCCGCATGAACCAGTCCATTCCCATAACTGTAAAACCACATTCCTCCCCGGTGATCCCTCAACAATCCGACAGTTTCAGATTCATCCGCAAATAGATGCAGTGAAGAGTCCGGCGTCGGCGCCCATCGTCCTCCGAAAATTGGATTGATGTATCCACCGGCCACCAGCCATCCCTGCCCGCTTGCACTAATCGACAGCGCCGTAACATTTGATAATGATCCCGCCTGGCCGGACACAGCGGACTGGAATTCTTTTCCATCCCAAAATGCCAGTCCGTCATCAGTCCCTATCCAGAGCCGGCCATTGGAATCCGTCGTGAGATAATTTACGTTCGTTCCTACAATCGCATCGGTATAAGGCGATGACCCGAATTTCCAATCCTTGACCTGCCATAAATGTTGGTCTCCATCGCGGTACCAAATTGTGCCCTCGCCATCCTCACAACCAATCGCGCCCAGGCCACGGCGTGGCGGCGTCAGTTGTTCCCATCCTTTTTCCGGCGGCGATGCCAGCGATTTGCGAAACAATTCGCCCCGGGACATCAAAAACACCACCTGGTTGGAGGATGAGAAAACCGGCGTCAGCTCTCCCTCAGACAACTGCGTGTTATGCCGCTCCACAGTAAACTTGCCCTGGCGATAAGTGGTGAGAGAACCGTCGTAAGTATTAATCCAGAGCGTTCCCTGTTCATCAACATACAGCCTGCGAATACGCGCGTGTTGCAGGGCCGGTGTATTGGCCGGATCGAAAGTGACAAAACGTACCCCATCGAAGCGGGACAAGCCATTGTAAGTGCCAATCCACAAATATCCGTCTGGAGTTTGCGCGATCGCCGTTACGGAATTGTCCGGCAAACCATTCTCCGAGGTCCAAACGTCCGTAAGATAATCACCCGGCACATTTGCTCCCTGAACAAAAGAATTTCCGGCAACGCAAACCAGGAACAACAAAAAAAGAAGCCCCGCATGTCGCCGGACGGAAAATAATTTCTGAATCTGCGGGGCCATAACGTTAATGTTAAGCCTTAAGTCATTGCCAATCAACGATGTTAAGGATGGTTTGGATTTTGTTATGGATAGTGTTAAGCCTTAAGCACTTGATAATCAACAATGTTAAGGATGTTAAGCCTTACAGACGAATATATCATTTCATCATTACGGCAACTGCAGCCGGTAATACAATTGCGGCCACAACGGATTGATCACATTCGTGAAAGCAAAATTGCCACTGGCATCGAACTGATTCGTCGCAAACGGTATCCAAAACGGTGAAGTAAGGTTGGTGGTCGTGAGCACATAGTACGGCCAATTGGCCAATCCACCTGTGCCACTCACCGTCAGGTTTGCGCCGGACATTTTTATGCCGCTAATTTTGGGGGAGGTTAATGCCACCACCGACAGAGCACCGGAAACATTCAATGCCGAAGTATTCCAGCCCAATCCAGCCGGCAGCGGCGGCAAAATGAATTTGGAAAACGCGCCTGAATAAGTCCCGGCATTGAACAACTTAAAGGTATCGCCGGCCGCAAAAGCAATGACATTAAAATTGGTCACGGTAAGCGTGCCTCCTTCTGTTAATGTGCCGGAGACTTTCACCGAATCATTCGTCAATGGCGAATGTTGAACCTGCATCAATGTCATGCTGCCGGCTGCAAGGGTCAGGTTATTGCTGATGGTAAACGTCCCCAGCGGATTACCGGGAGCAAGCGCGCCTCCAGTGTCGATAGTTACCGCACTGGAGATAACACCCATGCCCGCAAGAGTGCCCCCATTAACGGTTGTCCCGCCGGTATAAGTATTCGTTCCGTTTAACGTCAATATGCCGGTTCCCGTCTCGGTCAGTCCGCCCGACCCGGTAAGCGCGCCACTCAATACGATGTTATGGACTGCGCTTGACGCGTCAGCAGTTTGGATGGTGAAGTTTCCACTATTCAGTTGCATGGGCAATGAGCTGGCCCAATCGGCCGCCGCTCCCATAGCCCCACTCAGGAGAGAAATAGCACTCGTATAATGACCTGTCGAATTAGCTCTCACGATACCGCCACTACCCACATACAACGTTCCGCCATTAATAATCAGGAAGCCGCTGCCGCCAACCGTATCGGTAGCCACACCAAAAGCAATCCTGCCTGCCGTGGTTGTTCCACCCGACAAATACATTTCAGAATTGTTGGATGTCGAACCATTATTCTGGCTCAACACAATCCCATTAACGGTATCCGGAGAAGTGAAACCGCCGCCATTGACCTGCAATATCTCCCAGCGCGTATTTGAGGTATGACCAACCAAAACTTCGTTGGTCACCACCAGCGCGCCGGCATCCACGCGAACCGAATCAGAAGAATTGCCCGTGCCAATCGTCAGCGTTCCCAGACTCGCATTTGCTGTGGCCCCATTAATATATAGGCCGGACGTGGTGGATGCGGCAACCGGGGCAGTCGCCGTCGGCGCCACCGTGAATATCGCCGTGCGCTGCAACGTCAACGATGCAGCCGCAAAGGCGCCTCCGGTTATCTTAATCAGGAGACCGTCATTATTTGGTTCCGTGAGATTGCCCAGGTTTACAGTTCCTGCACTCTCCAGGAACGCGTTGCTTAAGGGATTGAAACTCGTAGTGCCACTCGAAGTAAGCACCCCGCCATCGATCAAAAACCCGCCACCACCCAAAGCGCCGCCATTAATAGCTCCACCAGCGGGAAGTTCCAGCGTGCCGCCATTCACCGTCGTCGTTCCGCTGTAGCTATTTGCCCCGCTCAAAGTCAACATGCCGGTTCCCGTCTTCGTCAATGAAGAACCTGTTCCTGATAAAACACCCGAATACATCGTCGTTGCGTTGTTGTTTCCCACCGTCAACGCCACCGCAACCGAAGCCTGGTTAAGCAGGCTTAAATTTTGGTTGCCACTCAACCCGCCAAGTGTTACCGCCGTAACGCCATTGAAACTCACACTGCCGCCGTTGAAACTCAAAGTGCTGTTTTGCAAAGCCAGCGTATTAGCCACGGACAATGTACCCGCGGTAACCGTCATTGGGCCCGCAAAGGTATTCGCACCGGCAAGTGTCAATGGCCCCGAACCATTTTGCTTTACCGCGCCACTCCCCGAAATGATCCCCGAAAGCGTCTGCGCGGACGCGCTTCCATAATTGAGCGTTCCATTATCAACGATCGTACCAGAATAAATACCGCCCGCACCCAGTTGTCCAGATCCTCCAATCGCCAGCACGCCATTACTAACAACGATGTTGCCGCTAAAGGTATTTGCTCCTAAAAGGGTATTAGTACCAATGCCGAGATAGGACAATCCTCCGGTTCCAGAGATCGCGCCGGCCACAGTGGTATTGTGGCCGCCATCAGTAATGGTCAACAGGTCGCCGCTATTGGCGATATTTTGGCCAAAAACTAAATCGGCAGAAGCCGCATCGAAGGTCACGGGGGCACCAAGAGCGATTGGCACATTCAACGTTTGCAGATTACCGGAATTATTGGTCACCGCCCCGGTAAGCGTCAGCGTATTGCCTGAAGTATTTATATTGAATGAGCCTGCCGTGTTATCGAATGCCAACAGATACACGTTGTAGGAAGCATCCATAAACGGCGCGAGCCCCGTTTGACCCGCAAAATCCAGGCTGTAACCGGGGCCTGGGCCAGTGCCGCTGCTCCAATTGGCCCCATCGCTCCAATTTTCATTAACTCCGCCTCCATTCCAGATGATGTTCTCTGATCCAACGATCACTGATAACGAATATGGCGAGGCCGCATTCCCCAAACTATCCACGGCATTGATCGTTAACGGCTGAACACCCTGCAATGTCGCAGGGCTCACAGTGATGGTATTGGTATAGTCACCGACACCATCTAAAACCAGGGCCTGGCTGGCCGCTCCCCCCAGCGCGCTCGCATTCACCGTAACCGCGCCAATCGGATTAGCCTGCGCTGTTACGGTGGCAGAGATTGTTAAAGCTCCATCGGGCAAAACAGGATTCGGGCTCACCGAAGCTGCAGTAATAACCGGGCCAATGGACGGCGTCGCACTCACCTGAATAGAATCGGCACTCTCGCCAAAGATATTGGTTGAGGTCACTACATAGTAATAGGTCGTCCCGTTTTGCAATCCTGCATCGGTATAATTATTGGCGGCCGGGCTGGCGATAGCAGCATACGGTCCGCTGCTGATAGTAGAACGATACACATTGTAAGCGGTCGCGCCGTCCATGGCTGTCCAATTCAATTGCACCTGCCCCGGCGACTGCTCCTGGCTCGCCACGGCGACAAGGTTTGTCGGCACATCCGCAGGGGTTGCCGGACGAATTTTCCCGGTCACCGTATCCACCTGAAACATATTCACGGAATTAAAATACGGCGTGCCATTGGTGAAGGTAATCGGGCACATGATGGCGTAGCCTTGCCCATGCCCGGCACTTCCGTAGGTATTTATAAATTGCGCCCAGCGATCTCCCACCATGATGTAGTTCGTAGCCGCGGCGCCGGCCACCTGGAACCCAAAACTCACCTGGGAATAATGTGTAAAATCCGCCGTTGTTCCCAGGTATCTGGCATCGGAGGTATAACTGGTCGGCGAAAAAATACTCGTTGAATTCACCTCATACGCGGCCGAATAACTCCACCCGGCCAGGTCGGACATGGTGTAATAATAAACACCGTTGCGCTCGAACATATTGTTCGCCTCCTGCCCCTGCGGCCAGGCCGGGATGCTGCCGGTATCATTAATCGCCAATGCATTTCCAATAGTCGTGTAACTCGAGCTCAGCGGGCAGACATAAGCATGCTGGCGTCCGTGCGGATCGGAACAAATAAAATACGGTGTTCCGCCATGATCCCCGTCGCAGAAGATGGTGCAGTCTCCCGCTCCCGGCCCGAAATACACATTGGTGATTGTCCCCTGCACATTATTCAAAACGAAATTACCCGTCGGCGTGCTGCAGGTGCAGCAGGCTTGCCCACCGAGGCCTTCAAACCACATGACATATTGGCTGTTTGCGCTGCTGTAAACCACCTGCCCCAATCGCCCCACCCATCCGGGATTGCTGAATCCAGCAGTAGATTTCGAAACGGAATGATTTTGAAACGTCCAATGCACCAGATCCTGGGAGCTGTAACAATTGATGGCCACAAATGTCGAACTGCTGGTATTCACGACGCCATTTGAATAATACGGGCCCATCTCCGCGTACTGAACGCCATACCAGTAGTAAGTGTTCCCAAATTTTGAAATCCCTCCCCCCTGGGCCATAATCGGATTGCCATTGTTATCCAGCATCCACACGTCATTCGTCCATGTTTGGTAGGCCGCGAACACATTTGACGCTCCCAATAGGACACCACATGCCAACAACAAAATTCTTATCATGCGCCGGCGAATAAAGTTCATCGAAATATAAATCACCGCAATTGGAGCCGGTAAAACAACTGCGGCCAGCTTAAATTAATCATGTTGGTAAAAGCGAAATTGCCTCTGGCATCAAATTGATTCGTCGCTATCGGCACCCATTGCGGCGAAATCAAATTGGTCGCAACCAGAATGTAATAAGGCCATCCACTGCTTCCACCGGTTCCATTGGCGATAATGCTCCCATTGGAAATATTGATTGCATTGACTAAGGGACCGGCGAATGGCACGACACTGACCCGGGGCGAACCGCCACTTTCATCGCCGGGATTCACAGCCGTTATGACATAATAATAAGCATTCGCGTTGTTGGTTAAGTTAGTATCGGTATAGCTTGTTGTCGTCACCCCCCACGCAATAACGGAATAAGGGCCGCCAGGGGCAGTCGCCCGATAAACATTATAACCTGTTGCTCCTGGCGACGCCGTCCAACTTAATCCCGCCAGACCGCTATCGGCCGTTACGACCAGATTTGTCGGCGCCGGTGGCACGACAAAGCAACCGAGCCCTGTTAATTTATCGCCAGGAACTGGATGCATGAGGGTAATCACCGGCAGGCTCCCATCCGGTGAACGCGCATTAGTAATTTGATTGATAGTCAGGCTCCAAAAGTCCGAAGCGCTGATCGTGACCCCGCTTTCCGTCCAGGAATTGCTGCTCACCATGCTGCCGCTTTCGTTCAGGCTCTCAATATCTTCATAGGTATCGGCATAAGCTATATTCAAATGCATCATCTCATTTGTACCAGAGATATCATTTGTGTCCGTCTCGGCAGCGCTGCTCGAATAGTCAGGGGGCGTACGCTGAAGCATGTAATAGCCCACGACATTATGATACGCGGTATTATTTGTCCAACCGGTCGGATTTCCCGGCCCCGCGCACTGATGATTCGCGTAAAAACCGCCGTTGCCATGGTTGCCCACCGCTAGGCAACCGATAACACAATGCGCCGGGATTGGGTCAGCGATTTTGTTTTGGGCAGTGGATGCCCATCCGCCGACTTTGAAACCGTTCCCGTTCCCGCCATTGTTTCCATTCAAATAAGACCAGCAATGGTCGAAGGTCACGGCTTCATAACAATTGATGCAATCATAACCATCATCGCTATCATTCCACGCGCGGCATTCCCGGAAGATATTGCCTTTGCCGCCCGCATTGACGTGGCACCCAAATCCGTCAGCGTTCCCATAGGAATAGCTGTTGATGCCCGCCAGATTGTAACAGTCACAGCGATAAACCAAATTACTCGCACCCACTTCCTCAAAATAAATACCCACGCAGTTCGCATCATGCACGTTCACCTGGTTCCAGGTGCAAAAATTACAGCCATAATTCGCAAAACCGACCGATTGATTGTTAACAGTCGTGATATTTTCCTGGACGCCCACGACATCGAATCCCTGGAACGTAATATTGTTCGTCTTTACCCAAAAGGCCGCGGTTCGCAGGCCGGTCGGATTTACCAGTGAAAAATTGAAAACCGGCCGCGTACCTGGCATCGCTTCGTAAGTGATGCCGCTCTTCGTTATCAGGTTGACGGGAACATAAACTCCCTGCTCAGTCGGATACTGGTTGGTCGGATAATAAGTCCCTCCATTGATAAAAACGGTATCTCCGCGGGCCGCCGCTGACTGCGCTTTCATCAGGGTCGCAAACGGCGCGGATTGGTTGCCCGGGTTGCTGTCCAGGCCATTGGTCGCGATATACCAATTTGCACTCCTCGCCGGTGACGGACTCAGCAGCAACGCAAAAACAATTAGCAAACTGATTGGCAATGATTTCACAAAAAATGGGACGCCATGGCGCAGCAAAAGGTTTCGAATGGGTACGGCTTTAAAGCCATCGAATAGGTTGGTTCTCAAAATCGCTGTTTCTTTATCACACCGCGACATCACGCCTTAGGCAAAACGCGCCAGCCCGAAGGCTGGCGCGTTCCCCCGCAATCATTACAGTTCTTATGTTTTAATTATGCAAACGGTAGAACACGGCGGCATTTTGCGCATTGACCGTGATATTTGTGCTGGTCATCGACGTACTGCCGGCCACATTCACCCAATTCGTGCTCAAGCCCACCGCCAGTGAGTTGGTTTGCACTTGCAGCGTATAGCCGAGGTAAGTCAGTGGCCATGACAAGGTCAAGGTGCTGCCGCTTACGGTGAAGCTAATCGGCGGCGGATTCGCCGGCGGCGGCGTCACACCACCATTGGTCAGCGTGATGGTGCCATCGACCGCCAGGTAGTTTTGCCAGATATAATTGGTCGTTCCGGTCGGGTCCTTGGCCGGCAACGTGACCGACCCGAATCCTGAAACCGGATGATTGAACAGTTTAAATGTCGCGCCCTGGATAATGCCGGGCCCAATATTGGTCACCACCAGGGTTGACGTTCCATTAATCGCAAAGCTCTTCGCGTCCAATTCACTACTCTGGGCCGCATTCGTGCTGTCGAGATCCATCGTGACAGCGCCTGACAGCGTCGCATTACTGCTGACACTGAACACACCCGTCGGCAAACCGGGCGCCAGGAATGTACCTTGGTCAGCCAATAGAATGCCATTGAGCGTGCCTACACCGCCCAATGTTTGCGGGGTTCCCGTCGCTGGAATAACGGCCACCAACTCGAATATACTATTGGTCACCGGGAATGAATTGGTCAGGGTAAAGCCATCAGAATCAAATTCGTTGCTGATGAAACCCATGGACGTAGCATCCAGCACGGCCGATGCGCCCGCCAGCGTGATGGTCGTTGAATTTGTCAGGTAGGTCGGCGCCACCAGCGCCAGCACACCATTGCTCACCGTCGTCGTTCCAACAAAGAACATCTGGTTGCTGCCATAACCAATATTCGTAATGGTTTCAAAACCTTCAGTAAATATATTGGTGTAGAGGAACCCACCGCCGTTCAGGGTTAAAGTGCCCGTTCCGGTCTTAACCAGGTTGTTCGTCCCAGAAATCGAGCCTGAATACACCGAATTGGCATTTGCTTCACCAATAATATAAGTGTCAGGCGTATTGGGATTCGACCCGCCACCTGTTGGGCCAAGGATATTCGCCGTGGGATCTCCTGACAGTGAACCAAAGTGAACTGTGGTGCCACCGTCACGCGCGTTCCATATGCCGAGGCCAATAAAATCAAACGCGGTACGCTCGCCACCGCTCGGATTGCCGAATGAGCGCACCGTGCCGTTGGTTACAATGACTGTGCCCAGGAAATTCGTGAATAACTGGTAATTATCGCCATTGCCCCCGATCGTCATATTCCCTCCGGCAAATATGTCAGTAGAAGTAATGCCACCAACAAACAACCCGGTATATTCGTTAGCCGTCTCACCGGAAGTAAAGGTCACCTGGGCATTGTTCACTGTGGTGATTGTATTGCCAAACACGGCGCTCGATGAACTTGCCCCCGGCATTCCGATCGAGGCAAAATTGCTC
Organism: Pseudomonadales bacterium; assembly: GCA_035500235.1. Classification (GTDB taxonomy): domain Bacteria; phylum Verrucomicrobiota; class Verrucomicrobiia; order Limisphaerales; family UBA11358; genus UBA11358. The sequence goes on from DATJXK010000258.1 coordinate 14,660, forward strand.
GCGATAATGCCACCGGTCCCAGCTTCCGTGCCGCCGGCCTCGTCGTTGATTTGCAAGGTTGCGCCACTGCTCACAATGGTGCCGCCGCTATAAGTGCTAACGGCATTGAACAAGAGGATCCCGCTGCGGACCAGGACGCTAATACCACCACCGCCCGAACCGTCCAGGATAGCGCCGGTAATGGTTGATGATCCCGTGACAATGATTTGATTGGTTGTCGTCGTCGAATTGTTTTCCACCGTTCCCACACCCGCCAGACTAGCGACCGTGACATTGGTACTGATATCCAGGACAGTGCCCGAATTATTGGTTACCCCGCCGGTGCCGAGTCCCGTAGAACTGGTCACCCGCAATACTCCGGCGTTCACCGTCGTACCCCCGGCGTATGAATTTGCTCCTGATAACACTTCAGTACCGGTGTTGGCTTTGACCACTCCCAGCGATCCTGCGGTATTTTTAATGACTCCCGAGAAGGTTCCACTATCGGCATTGTTTCCGATCGTCAGCACAGGTGTTCCGCCCAAAACCGTATCTACCGTACCACTGCCATTCAAAGCGCCGATCGCCGTGCTCCAGGAGTTTAGATCTACTGCGGCACCATTGTTGATGGTCACATCACTGTTGCCGGAAAGGGCATTATTGATCCCCACTTGAATCGTCCCGTTGCTGATAACGGTGCTGCCCAGGTAGCTGTTAAGATTCGAGATGACCAGGGTTCCAGTGCCCATCTTGGTCAAATTCGCAGTACCGCCGATGGCCCCACTCCCGCCAAATGTGTAATTGGCCGCCGTCGTATCCACGATAATGCTGCCGGGCGCATTGTTAGGAATCAATGCCCCCACCAAATTAATATTCGGATGCGCTGCACCCGTCGCATCGAAAGTTACGAAATCAGAATTATTAAAGACGCTGGCAACGCCCCCGTTGAGCCAGTTAGGCGTAGTATTGACGTCCCAATTATTGTTCGGATTGCCACCCTGCCAGACCAAATGATTCGGCACATAAACCGCCACGACCAAATTCACTTGTCCACCCGAGACCTGGATAGTACCGGTATTGCCAGAGGCCACGCCGCTTCCGGTAACGTTGGCAGCCAAATTACCACTTGACGTAATGTTCCCGCTCGCCACCTGGATCAACGTATAAGTGCCCGCGCCCAATGGCGTACCGGAAGTATTATTCACGGTAAACGTATTCCCCCCCAGGGCGAGTGTACCCTGCGATACATAGAGAGCAGGATGTGTAGTATCACCCGTAAATGAAGTGGGGGCATACGTCAGCGAAATATTCTTCGCGCCGGTTGCCAGGTCGAGCGTCCCGGCCGCATCAGGTTTAATAGTTGCAGCCGTGGATCCAACGGTCGTACCCGTTCCTGACCCGCCAACGCCCGCGGTGGATGGGTTAAAGGTCACGCCAGCTCCCAGTGGTGTTAGATCCAGGATTCCTCCGGCAGCCACATTTACGTTAGGACCAGTGCCAAGTGCCGTTGTGGCTCCCACCTGCAGGATTCCAGAATCCGCAGACCAATTGCCGTTGTAGGTGCTGTTGGTTAATACCTCAACCGTACCGGGACCATTGATATGAATAACTGAAGTAGCCGAACCACCCGTTACCGCGGTGGCAATATTGGTGCCCAGGAAGATAACATCGCTTGAACTGGTCGTTTTCAGATGCGGCGTCACACCTACACTGGCGCCAACAGCAAGTGAGGTGACGAAACCCGCTCCATTCACTTCTTGCACTGTGCCGTTCCCGTTGATGGTCGTATTGGTTTGGCTGGCATTGACCAATTGCTCCACCGCATTACTGTTAACGATAACAGGTGTTGCCGCGTTCCAGCAGCCTGAATTCAGGACCTGAAGAATGCCGTCATTGAGGTTAATCACTGCCTGCTTCGGAAAATCACTCGCGTTCGGTAAAATCCACGTGCCCGTACCCTGCTTCGTAAAGCCCATGGCACCCGTGGTGGTTGTGCCCTTGGAAAGGTTCTCAATGGTGTTGGTGCCGGTATTGGAACCGCCCAGTGTATAGACAGTTCCGCGCGTAGCAGAGCTGTCGTTGGTAATGGCATTGAAATACAAAGTAGCCGCAGGATTTGCCGAATTGTTGACAAAATTATAGATCCCCGCCGTGCTGGACGGCAGCCGGATAAATACCGGCACCAGAAACGTTTGACTGCTATTTACCGTCGGGGTCATAAAAATCCCGTTAGTCGGACTTGCCGCATTGAGCATGCAAACATAAAGACACCCGTTGCTGCCAAAACTGTTAGTCGTAGTGAAGGTATAATTACATGGGGTATTCGTTTGGAAAAAGTAAGCACCGCAATTGGCGGTATCGAAAAAGATACTGCCAATTTCCAGGCTCCGCGTCGCATTTGTTGAGTCTGTAGTCAGAATAGGTTTCGTGGCTCCGCCATAACCAGAAGCCGGTATTGGCGAATTATACGTCGCTGCATCATTATTAACGTTATTGCCGGTATTGGCTGTGGCATTCACTGACCCCGGCACAGCCAGGCTTACCCAGTTGTTATTGTTCGACCATGTATTATCCACCGGCGCATTCGTCCAGACCTGGCTGGCCGCATGAACAGAAATGCCGCCCAGCAATAGCGCGGCGGATACAATTGAAAATACGGACAAGGATTTCGGGGAGGTTTTCATAGGTATGTAGGAACAATGATTCGGTACAGGCAATCGTCTCTGCAACCAATTACGGCAAACTAGGCTTATAACCGCCGACACCCCTGCCCTGTCAATCAGGACAACACGGCGCCAAAGGTCAATAACAACGGGCTTTCAAAAATCGTAGCACATCTAGCCTGATTTAAAATCGCCAATACTGGTGATAAGCATCATCACCCAGGAATTTCTGATTATTCTGCCATTTTCCATGCCTTTCTTGCCAGCATTCCTGCAAAAACAGGCCAGATAATGGCTGACGGGCCTCCCTCATCAAAACTAATCAGATTGAGTTAAATTCACTTTGCCCACTGTCGGATGTTTGACCGAATTGCTTTGCTGATATGTCTCCGGCATAGTCGCACCTGAAAATTCTCATGTGAATATTGCCATATCCATCATCGCATTATTAGTCCTCGCGTTTTGCCCGCTGGCCAAAGCGCAAGAGTCATCCACTCCCAGGATGCATCCAATGCTGACAAATAACATCGCCCGCCCCCTTCGCTATTGGCCAATCAATGGAGACTTCGTCATCACCAATGGAGCAGAGTTTTTCAACCGTCCGCTTTACTGCGACAACTCAGCCTTTCGCATTGACGGCGGCGATAAACCGGAATTCTCCATCTACGTCCCCGGTCGCGGCGGCAATCTCCGTCCCGGCATCAAAACTCCTGCAGGAATTAAATGGCTAAATGACGCTGCCGAAATCGTTTCACGATACCGCGCCGGCTCAATGATTTACGAAATCCGCGACCCGTTGTTAACTCCTTCCGGCAAGTTAACCCTGACCGTTTTGCCATTGGCTGACGCCAAAGGATTTATCGGGCGGGCAGAACTGGCCGGAAGCACAAACCCAATCCAGCTCGTTTTAGCCTTCGGCGGCGCAAATGGGATGCGCGGTAAACGCGGAGGCGATATCGGCTGCGAGAACAAACCCGTCTCGCAATTTTTCCAATTGCAGCCCGGCCAATGCAAAGGCAATGAAATTTCTATCAGTTCAAATATTTTTGTCCTCCAGGGCAAAGCTGCCACCATTGCCGGAGTCTTTCCCCCAGGTTCTCAACTGCAAATGGGCGATGCCACAGACTGGAATAATCCTGAGGCCTTGTTCACATCCACAAATTCCCACCCTCAATTTCCCTTAGCATTGGCGGAGTTTGATTTAGCAGATGGCAAACCGGCTTATTTCCTGTTGCAGGAACTTGAAGCAGGATCAACAGAGACAGGACAACCAGATCTGGCTGCATTATTTTCTGCCGCTGAGGAGCATCGTCTTAAAATTGCGGGACAAGTTACCGTCGAGACCCCCGACCCATTTATCAACGCTGCCGTTCCAGCATTAAACATCGCCGCCGACGCCATTTGGGATGAGCAACAGCAATCCTTCATGCACGGTGCGGTCGCATGGCGGGTGCGGCTTGCCGGCTGGCGTGGCCCTTACGCCGGAGATGCCTTGGGATGGCACGACCGGACCGCCGCGCATTTCACCGGCTTCGCCCATGAGCAAAACACCAATCCCATTCCCGACACACTCCCGCCTGCCGATGAAGAGTTCAATCTCGCCCGCAATGAAGCCGCTCTCCATTCCAATGGCGACATGACCAAATCTCACTACGACATGAACCTTGTTTTAGTGGATGCCTTTTTCCGGCATCTGCTCTGGACTGGAGATACCAATTATGCCGCCGCCATGTGGCCGGTTATCGAACGGCATCTCGCCTGGGAACTCCGGCTGTTCCGCCGCGAATATGGCCCGGACAAATTGCCGCTTTACGAGGGATACGCCGCCATTTGGGCGAGCGACGACTTAAGCTACAACGGCGGCGGCGCAACCCATGCCAGCGCGTACAATTACTTTGAAAATAAAATGGCCGCGCGTGTTGCCAAAACCCTCGGCAAAGACCCCTCCCCGTATGAGCAGGAAGCAGATTTGATTCTGCGCGGCATGAACAAATATCTCTGGGTTACAAACGAAGAATGTTTTGCTGAATACAAAGATTATCTCGGCCTCCAACTCACGCATTCGGACCCCGCGCTTTGGACATTTTACACCTCGATAGATTCGGAGGCGACAACACCTGCCCAAGCATGGGAAATGTCCGAATGGGTGGATACGCATATTGCGCATTTCCCCATCAGCGGCACCAATGTGCCCAATGAAGGACTCTTCACTTTGCCCGAGTCAAACTGGCTGCCCTACGAATGGTCGCTAAATAATGTCGTCATGGCCGAAGCCGCGCACACGTCGCTGGCGTATTGGGAAGCCAATCGTCCGGAAACCGCCTTCAAATTGTTCAAAGGAGAAATCCTAACCTCAATGTATCTGGGCCTGTGCCCGGGAAATCTGGGAGCCATGACAAGCTTCGATGCGGCACGAGGGGAATCCCAGCGCGATTTTGGCGATGCCATCGGCATTAATTCCCGCGCCCTCATCGAGGGCCTTTTTGGTGTAAAGCCCGATGCCCTTTCCGGCGAACTAAAAATCACCCCAGGTTTTCCGGAAGATTGGAATTTCGCCAAAATTTCGCATCCAGATTTTAACTTCGATTTTAGTCGCAGAGACAATTCTGAAACGTTTGTAATTGAACCAAAATTCCCAATACCAATGGGTTTAATTTTAAACATTCCTGTTTCCAGAGGCAAGATTAAGAGCGTGACTGTCAATGCTGTTCCGACCCATTGGGAACCAGTCGAAGGCCTTTTTGGCCTGCCAAGGATTGGAATCCAAGGTCCGCCCGCGGAGAAATGGGAAGTGCGCATAGAATGGGCTGGCAATACTCCGGCCACCGAAAAGACGCCCGACCTGGTACAGGATGCAGAAAGAACAAACTCCTCGGCCTTCGACTGGAGCGCCAAATTTCCCACTGACGTGAAATTTGACACCATCAACCTGGCTCCGTTCTTCAATGATCAAGTCACACAAATTTTCAAGAATGAATATCGCTCACCCCGTTCACCATTCTGCTCCCTGGCAACGCCCAAACAAGGCATCGGCGGCTGGTGCGAACCTGATGCCACTTTCAATGTGGACGATTCAGGCCTGCACGAACTCGCTATGAAGAACAATGGCAGAATCATTTTGCCCGATGGCATTCCTTTTGCAACCCCGGCCGGGTCTTCTGAAAAGAACATTATCTTCACGTCGCAATGGCAGAATTATCCCAACGAAGTTTCTGTACCGCTTTCAGGAAAGTCACCGCGGGCATTCCTTTTGATGGCCGGCTCATCCAACCCCATGCAAAGCTGGATCAACAATGGCGAAGTCCTAGTGACTTACACCGACGGCTCGCAAGAGCGCTTGTCGTTGCAAAACCCAACCAGCTGGTGGCCGATTGACCAGGATTATTTTACGGACGATTTCGCCTTTCGGCTGAACGGCCCCCTGCCCCCGCGCGTAGACTTGAAGACCGGAAAGATTCGTATTCTTAACGCGGCCACATTCAAAGGCAAAGGCGGGAAAGTTCCCGGCGGCGCAGCGACCGTTTTGGAACTGCCACTGGATCCAAACAAGGAACTGAAATCACTTACTGTCCGCGCACTGGCAAACGAAGTGGTCATTGGCTTAATGGCCGTGACTTTAGAACGGGAATAATCATGGAGCCCGTTTCAAATTTTCCCAGCGCACGTTCCATTGGCCATTATTTGGAAAGCCCGGCGCGTTGCCTTCCGGTGCGCCATCCCAGCCGGCAGCCATTAACGCCACCGCATAAAGCAACCCGCCATTGGCCGGAAGATAAATTGTTAGGTTGGGACGCTGATAAACATGGCCGTTAAGTCCGTAATGATTCTTCGGCGTGTCGAGCAGAAGCGCGTCAATCGCGCGATCCGGCTCACCCAGCCGCGCCGCCGTCATGGCGATCGAGGGATAATCCCATCCCCAGGTGTCCGGCCAATTCCAGTTGGTCCAAATCCAGTCCAATGTATTAGACATCGTTGTCCGGTCGATGCCCGGCCCGGGAACAAACCCCAATGCGTTCAAAACCGCCGGGTGATCGGCATTCCATTTCGGATTGGTATAGGAATCCGGCGTGGTCTCAGTAAAGAGATACTTGCCATCCGCCACCGGCAACGGTGCTAGTTTCTGCAAAACGTCGTCCCATTTCGGGTCGCGTTGCAAGCCAAGGCGCAAGCGCCATTGCTGCGCTGTTTCAAGGCCCCAACGCCAGTAGGTAAGCTCAAACGTCGGGTCGAGTGTTCTATTTTTGGGGAAAATTTCCTGCGCACACTGAAGCACGGGTCCAAGCACGTAACATTGCTTGTTAGTGTCCCATGTGGCATAGCTCGCCATGAAATCAGCCGTTTGAAAGACCACTTCACTATACCGTTTCAAGACTGCCGGATCCGGCTGCGCGCGATAGGCCAGCTCTGCCATGAGAATCGGATGCGGCTCCTCCCAAACAAGGAACGGTCCAACCGGCGAAGGCGATTCCGCGCCCGAAGGGCTGGTCATTTTAGGCCAACGCGCGCCGGCGTAGCCCTGCTTTTTCGCCGTGCCTTCCGCCCGCGGCAAAATCTGCTGGTACCAGCCGAGCGATTTTTCGAGAAGCGGCAAGCGATTCCACAAGGCGAACTGCGCCTCGTGCCAGAAATACATCTCCATGTGATATTTACCCTCCCAGGAATTGTACGTCAGCCCGGTTTCTGCCGGGGGATAAGCGCCGGCGTCCTGGATGGCGGTAAGGTATTGCGATAAAACAATTCGCCGCTCGAGTTCAAACCAGCGCGAATCTTTGCTGCCGGACAAATCAATCGCGCCGCCGTTTTTCCAGAAAGCATTCCAATACGTGTGGGTCTGCAACTCAGTTTCCGCAAAGGTCGGCAAACCAGCCGCCATATTCGTCGGCGAAAATGCACAAACCACTTCCAGTTGATCCATTTTGCGGGAGGGCAAAATCTCGTACTGATGTTTTGCCACATTGTTTAAAGTTGCATCATCAGACCAACATGCCGTTGCGACATAGGTATCATTATCCAATGTGCGATAAAACTCAGCATGAGTTGAATCCGACTGGCTCACAGTAGTTTCATGCGCATCCGGCTGGCTCCAATCGGCCGTTTTCGTATCGCCTGTTCCGTAAGGAAAATGAATTTGAATCGCTAATCGCCCCTCCTTTATCAACGGCGAAATCACTCTCACAGCAATTGCATCCAGCGTCGGATGACAAACCGTTTCGACATTCACCGGCTCGCCATCGAATTCAAAATGGCTGATAATCGTACCGTTCCACAAATCGAGTTTCTGGCTGATACTTCTTATATCATTCGTATTGGCAAATGTCCCGTCAGCATGTCTCAGCACGAAACCAATTTGGCCGAGATCCAGCCGATGCGGATTTTCCCGGAGCCATTTGGTTTCCGGTGTCATTTCATTTTTGGGCACATCCGCATAAGGCACCAGCCGACCGTTTAAATCGGGAAACTCTTTAAAATGAAAGGTATCAATGCTCCAGTGATTTGTGTTTGGAAATGTATGCCAGCCCCAATCCGATAAGGTCCCTAGAGGCGTCGTCTTTTCAAACGCTTCAGGAAATGTCTGCAAGCCAGTCGCGTCTACGGTGAAGCAAAACCCGCCGTTACCAACAGAGAGAGGATTGGAAGTATCGAAGTTTGTCAGGATTATGTCGTGGCGTTTAACAAGCGCCAGGCGGTCTATTGGCGCTGCATTTGCCGTGAAAATAAAGGATGCGAATAAACCGATGATGGCAAATCGCCATCGAATTTGAATAAACATGGTCATAAATTGATCTCAGAAAGAGTTTCTCCGCATCGCCAATAATGGGTATGGTGAAAATTTAACGTCGTTGATAGTCTCAAAACCTCCATCATGAATAAAATCAAAATGGCCATTACTGTCGGGTTGCATTCATTGTTTGTTCTTTCACTTCTCATTTTTGGCAGGCAGCAAGCCGTTGGCGCGGACACAAATCAAATTCCCGTCCTGCAAATCAAAGCGGACCAAATCACTGGCAAAGTCAGCCCGACGCTCTATGGATTGATGACGGAGGAAATCAATTACTCCTACGAAGGCGGCCTTTATGGCGAACTGATCGCCAACCGCACCTTCAACCCGGCAGCGAATGAAATGAAATTCTGGAGCACCACCGGCGGAGCAACCATTTCTCTGGATACGAATGCACCTTTGAACGACGCCCTCACCGCCAGCATGAAACTGGATGCGACAAAAGCCTCGGAAACTTCTCCTGCTGGAATTGCTAATAGCGGCTATTGGGGCATGGCCATCGGGCCTAAAACGGTTTACCAGGCCTCTTTCTACGCAAAAGCGGCGACCGGTTTTTCCGGGCCTCTTATAGTCAGCCTTGAAAGCGCGGATGGAAAAACAGTTTTTGCCTCCGCCGACGTTTCCAACCTGACTGATGACTGGAAAAAATTCGAGGTCACCCCGACCACCAAAGACATCACGCCTTCGAAAGACAACGTCTTTAAAATTACGACCACCACTCCGGGCGTCATTTGGCTGCAACAAGTCTCGCTGTTTCCGCCCACTTACAAAGACCGCGCCAATGGCAATCGGCCTGACCTGATGCAGATGCTGGCAGATATGGACCCAAAATTCCTCCGGCTTCCCGGTGGAAATTATCTCGAAGGCCGCACGATTGATGAGCGGTTCGAATGGAAGAAAACCATTGGTCCTGTCGAGGAACGTTCCGGCCACCAAAGCCCATGGAATTACTGGTCTACGGACGGGTTGGGCTTGCTGGAATTTCTGGAATGGTGCGAAGACCTGAATATGCAGCCGGTGCTTGCGGTTTACGCGGGGTACTCCCTGAATCATACTCATATCAACCCCGGCGACGACTTGCAGCCGTATGTGCAGGATTCGCTCGATGAGATCGAGTATGCGACCGGCGACGCGAGCACAAAATGGGGCGCGCAGCGCATTAAGGATGGGCACCCTGCTCCATTTGTCGTGAACTATGTTGAAGTTGGTAACGAAGATTGGTTCGACCGCTCCGGCAGTTATGACCAGCGCTTTGCGCAATTTTATGACGCCATCAAGGCCAAATACCCGCAATTGCAAATCATCGCGACCACCAAAGTCAAAAGCCGTACGCCCGATTTGCTGGATGAACATTACTATCGTTCCGAAGAGGAAATGGAGGCGCACGCCCTGGACTACGATAAATATTCGCGGACGAACCAAACCAAAATCTTCTGCGGCGAATGGGCCACTCGCGTTGGTTCGCCAACGCCAAACATGGCCGGCGCACTCGGTGACGCCGCGTGGATGACGGGCATGGAGCGAAATTCTGACATTGTCCTCATTTCCAGTTATGCCCCGCTGTTTGTCAACGTCAGCGACCTTTCGACCAACCACGGCTCGATGCAGTGGCACAGCGACCTGATTGGCTACGATGCCTTGAACAGTTACGGCTCGCCCTCTTATTACGCGCAGAAAATGTTCAGCACGCTTCATGGCGATGTCATCCTTGCCACAGACTCGCAAAATATTCCCACAGAGCTTTGGCATCCGCCCGCGAAACGCCGGAATGGCGTGTTGCAACCGGCTCCTCCTCCGCAACTGGTCCACAAAATCTTCTTTGACGCCACGCGCGACAGCCAAAACGGGACCATTTATTTGAAATTCGTCAATACTTTGGGCACCCCGCAACCTATCAAGGTTGAACTCAGCGGTGTTACCAGTGTGGAAAGGACTGGAAAAGCAACCTTGCTTATGGCCGATAGCCCGGACGATACCAATTCCATCGAGCAGCCGAAGAAAATTGCTCCTGTGACCAAGACGGTCCATGGCCTTGGCAAAGAGTTCATCCGGGTCATTCCTCCCTACACCGTTGGAATATTGGAATTGAAAACCAGGTAGCCAATTAAGCATATCAATTACCCAATGGCTTGACTTTCGATTGCTTCGGGCTGGCGGGCATATAGAACGTATCCACCGGGTCAGGTTGTGCGGGATTAAATCCCTTAAAATCACTCACGATATATTTCGCCAGTGGCAAGTGGTCTTGCTGGATACCCTCTACGACGCATTGGGCCAATTCGTAACTGCCGTAACTGTCGTGGTGAGTGCCGTCCACAAAAGCCTTATCCAGATTTGGGCCAATGGCTTTATAAAGAATGACGCTCATGGCGTTAAGATCAATGAGCGAACACTTTTCCTCCTTTGCAACTTCACGCACGGCATCGGGATAACCTTCAAGCGTCGGTTGTTCGATGCCCGCTTTGCGCTCCATCGACGTGATTAACACCGGCGTGCCACCTTTGGCGCGGGTCTCGGCAATAACCTTTTTTAGGTCGACCTTGTATTGTTCGAGCGCATTCGGCTTTTTGCTCTTCATATCATTGTGGCCAAATTGAATGAAGAGATAGTCGCCGGGTTTCATCAGGCTAAACACTTTGTTAAAGCGGTTGCCGGCCAGTGAATCAGCAATGGTCTCGCCGGATTCCGCGTGATTGGCGATGGCGATTTTGGGTTCGAAGAAAACCGGTAGCATTTGGCCCCAACTATTCCAGGGTTCAAACGACTGGTCACAAACCGTAGAGTCGCCCAGGATAAAAACCGTCGGCACCTCTGCCTTTTCGATCGTCAACGCGCGAAGGCACGGATGCGTATCATTGAATTCCAGGGTTAGTTTGTCGTCCCAGGCCCACAATTCATCGCTTTTCTCACGGGGCTTCAAGTGCACGTGGGAGCCGCCAGGGATTTCCGGCTGGCGGAGGTTTACAATTAAGGTGCGCTTGACGGATTTGCCAGGCGCCGTTTGGACATTATAGAGCATCAGCCGCCGCAATTCGGCTTTCACAGTGGTGGTGGAAGACGCAGCAGCGTCTCCCAGAGTCACAGTGACCCGATAATTTCCTTCCGGCAATTTGACTGAGAAATAAAATGGATTGGTGCTTGTGATGCAGCCGTTGCCGGCTACGACGTTAGCATCTGGCTCAAAGCCATATCCGACACTGTCAGAATAGAGATTTGTGGGTGAAACAGAAATTTCACTTCGTGATGCGTGGTCACTGAAATTGAACGAAAACAGAGGTTTTGCCTGAGCTTCGGCGATCATGCCAAGCGTCAATGTGATTGCACAGAATAATCGGCAAAAGGTTAAAGTAACGTTCATATCTTATTGCGGCTTTGGATTTTTTCCCAGGCATGCACATCACCGGGCATCATTGTCGGCCAAACCGTCCTGGATTTTGACGGGTTGCGATTGAATTTGGATGGTAGCAGGTTCCAAACCGGGACGCGTGGCGGTCAAAGTGATGGCACCAGGTTGCAGGGTGGAACGAATCGCCACGCGGTTAATGCCGCATTCTGTATCGAGATAAAGATTATTGATCGAATTGGTGATGCCGCTGTTATATCCCCCACGCCAGATGGCCGGGCCAGTTAGCTGGAAATCCACGCGCGCCTCGTCAGTAGGGCAACACCGGCCATTGGCATCTACCACCTCGAAATCAATGAAAGCTACATCCGAACCATCGGCTTGCAAACCACTCGGGCCGGTATGAACGGTGAGTTTAATAGCTTTTGGCTCACCGGCAGTTTCAATTTGATCCGTAGCAACCACTTTTCCATCTGCCATCCCTTCAGCCTTAATATCGCCAGAGACAAATTTTACGTTCGGGAAAGCGTAAATGTAGCCGGTATCGCCGAGACTTTTGTTCCCACCATTGTATGTATCAACGAAATTGCACGGTTTATTTGTGATGCCAAATGATTGGCCATTTATAAAGAGCTGCACGGAACTGCAATGATTGGCGGCGACATAAACAGTCTTGGTAGTGCCGGCTGGATAGGTCCAATGGCCGATGATATGAATATCAGGCGTGGGACTTTGCATGACGCGATAGACGTAATAAGCCTGCTTGGGCAAACGCACGGCATCCACTTTGCCACTTACACGCGCCACTTCACTGCTGTCCTGGCGTCCATCTGCATTTTCGTCCGACCAAAAAATCGAAGCATAGCCGGACCATTTTGAGTGGGCGGGATTGGTATTGGTAATGGAATTGGCGACGTAATCGTAATAGCGCACCGCCCCGGCGAGGCAGAACGTTTCCGAGTTCCAATGCCAGGTATCGTCTGGGCCGGGTTTGAAACCGAAGTGCGGCGGGGAGCAATCATCCCAAAAGCGGCGGGCGGCCTCGTCACGAAAATCTTCCGCCTCGATCAGCGGCGCGCGGTCACGCCGTTCCACACTGTACCCCCGAAAGATTTCGCCCGGCTTCGCAATCTGATCCGTACGCTGGTCCTGGCTCATCATCACGCCATAGTATTCTGCGATAGGCGTGATCGCATTGTTCAGGGCAGCATTATCATTGTCGCGGGTACCAATCACCCGGCCGCCGGCCGGGTCCCATTGCTTCCGCAAATCCACCATTTCCTGCATGTGGTTGGTGAGAAGAACAAAATTCCCCGCTTCCCAGAAGAGAATGCTCGGGTCATTGCGGAAGAAAATCATGGAATCGCGCATGACCGCCATGCGCTGCTCCCATTGGGCTGCGGCAATTTGTGGCGAGAGCCTTCGGTCAAGTCCCGGGTCACTCTCCTTGTCACCGGCCGGGCAAATATCAATGATACCCGCTTGGTCACAGGCCCGCACGTCCGCGGCCTGGGGAGAAATATGCATCCACCGAACATAATTGGCGTGGGTACTCTTGATTAGATTGGCGTTATAATCATGCATCCAATCCGGATACGCCTCGCCGAGGCCGGCCCAAGCATCTGAAGAGCGCTGCGCATAGCCGGTGAGCCAGACAAATTGGTCGTTCAAATAAACACCGCCGGTGCCTACGCCGCCTTTGAAGGCCGTTTTACGAAACCCAGTCGTGATTTTTTGGACGTCTACGGTTTTGCCATCCACGGTGAGAACGCAATAAACGTCGTAAAGATTGGGGTGCTCATCGCTCCAGAAAAGCGCATTGGTCAATTGGCCGTTGGCTTTCAAAATCTCGGTTTCGCCATCCACCAAATCCGAGGTATCGCCCGGAAACGTGGCGCAAACATTTCCATGGGCATCCACAACTACAGCCGAAAGTGAGATGCTCTCCTGGTCGCCCGATTCATTTTTTACCTGCGATTCAATATTTACATCGCAGGTTTTATCCTGGATGGAAAAATTCGAGGGATAAACGTAAATGCCCGTGGTTTTCAGATTTTCATAAAGCGGGAGCGTTTGATAAGTTTTGCCGGTCAGAATAAGCCGGATGTCATGGTTCAGGCCGCCGTAATTGGGGTTGAATGCGCGCCCTTCCCACTCAAATTCCGCTCCGGCGGCTTCCTCCTGGTAATGATCGCTATTGTCTACTTTAACCGCGATGACATTGTCCCCATCGAAATTGACGAACGGCGTTAAATCCAGTCCGACGGGAGTTACACCATTTTCATATTTGCCCGCTTCTTTTCCATTCACCCAAAAATGGGCGGCCTGCCGTAGTCCTTCAAACTCCAGAAAAACTTTTCCATCCTTTGCGCCAGCGGGCAGCTTGAAATGTTTTCGATACCAACCGATGCCGGCATATTGATGCCGCTCGCCGCCACTATGAGAAATGATTTCGTCGTAAGTGTCGGTGTCATTCCACGTATGCGGGGTGCTGATATCGGCCCATTTGGAATCGTCGAAAGCGGCCTGCTCGGCATTGGAGACATCGCCTTTGAAGAATTTCCAGCCGGGATTGAAATTGTAAACCGCGCGCGGCGAGACGGGCGGAGTGAAACCTGCGCCAACTAAATAAAATGAATAAATTCCCGAAAAGAACGTGACGGCAAGAAAAAAAACGACCCGATTCCTGATAAACATTTTAGAATTTTTTCACTCTTAGACGATCTTAACTCCAGCCGCGATACAATTAAGAAAGGCTGAAAATCAAAATTGCAGGGAAGCCCAAGGCCAACACCCTGGCACGAACAAAACTATGAACTAGCATTAGGCCGATACCACTGCCAAATGTTACTTGGAGTATTGGCAGACAGTGAAAATTTGATCGTACTGCTGGAAGGATGTGGTGTCTTCATTACCGTCCAAACCTTTAATTATCGCCTGCATCCATGTCAGGCCGCCCAGGGAAGGTGGCCCGGCGACATTAAGGTTACAATACTTGACTGAGCCATCCGTAAATGCCGCCTCGATACCCGGCGACGGCCATTGCGCCCAATTCTGAGTATTAAACGCTACGCCCGCAGTGGGGCTGCTGCCGTCAACCGAGGAGCCCGTATTGGCATCGATATAATCCAATTCTAACACATCCAACTGCTTGGCATCGGACGTTTTATTATATTTTCGTTGCTGATTATAAGCGGGTTCCCCAGGTAACCCCGCAGAGATAACACGAGGATTGAACATATATGGGCTGCGTACGCAGGGGGTAGTGTCTGAACTCATAAACCGGGGAGTTGAATACTGGCCTGGCTGCAATAATGGGTTTTCTAACAAAGGACAGAAAATGGCGCTGGGGTTTGCGAGAATCCCCCCACCGTAAAGAAGTCCCAGATTTTGATCATAATCGGTATATTGTGGAGGAATCGGCATGTTTGGCCCGAGGTC
>DATJXK010000259.1:0-4973 GCA_035500235.1 Pseudomonadales bacterium
GTGGTGTCTAAGCCCCGCCCGTTGTCAGAAATCGTTACCATTAATAGCTTTTCTTTAATAGCCATCTCTATGGTTGCTTCAGACGCCTGCGAATGGCGTACGATATTATGTAACGCTTCTTTTACTGCCAAAAAGAGGTTGTGGCGAATTTGTGCCGTCACATTTAGAGACGGGATTTCCGAAGGGACTTTTAGCCGACAGGTAATGCCGGCGGCGGTCAGATATTCCTCCGCATAACTTCCAATATAACCGACGAGAAAAGGGAGCACGTCTTTACTCGGGTTTACCAGCCAGACAATAACATCCATGGCATGGACGACAGCGCGAGCTTTGCTGCCGATATTATGGAAGCGCTGGTTGGCTTTTTCTAAAACGGGCGGCGATCCGGCGCCGGCATCGGCCAGCATGCTGATTTCAGTTAAGCCGGAGCCCAGATCATCGTGTAAATCGCGGGCGATCCGCGAACGCTCCTCTTCCACAGCACGTTGCTGTTCAGCGCGCTGCCGCACGATAATTTCTTTCTTAAGCTGCTCCGTTCTTTGTTCCACCTGCCGGCGAAGCAGCCCAATCCATACCGAGGCCACCGTTAAAATACCGAGCAACACACCGATCACTGCAAACACACGCTTAATCGTCCACCAGGAGGGACGCGCCAATACTCGAATGTCGGCAGGAGTATTCAGCAATAACTCGAATGAGTCTATATCCCGGCCGGCAATCCGGCCTCCTCCCTGTCCGGCATAAACACCCGTCAACTCCAGCCTGCTGCCCACTGGCGGCAGAGATAATGCGCCCAGATTTTTGTTGAATCGCGCGATAAACATCGATGAGCCGGCTCGCAGGCCAAGCACATAATCATTCTGGTCTTCGCTGATGTTCATTAATTGCGCCCGCACCTTGACCAGCGTTGAGTCGTAGCTTCCGTTTAAAATAGAATCTTCGGGCAACTGTCTAGGAGCCTGCAAATCGTAATGCCCAATCGGACGAACCACGGCTTCGCGTAATACCGGAGACGGTCCACCCAGCAAAGGGAAGCCAACCACTTCCACTTGATCGCCCACATTCAAAGGGGCGCTGGTCCGGAGCGTAAAACGCAATCCGTTTATTCCATCCATCAAATAATATTCCCCATTATCCGCATGCACAATTTGACCAATCACTTTGACCCGCTGGAGGGCGCCGGCTTTTGCGTCAAATAACAAAAGCTCTGAAACGTGTTTAAATGGGGCAGTAAACGGATCGTGGGGCGCCGGCTGATCGATGCTAATAGAGGCATCGTGGATTTCAATTTCGCCCGGCATTAACACATGCGTGGCCTCGTGCTTCACCGCCCACAAACATCCGCGAATCCGAATAAGAGCATCCACATAGGCTTCTAATTGCTCATGCTGCATTTCAGGCAGAATGATTTGCAGCCTCCCGTCGTGAGTTAACAAAGTCAGCCTGGTTCCTTCAAGCGCAGTGACAATTCCCTGAATCTCGGCGTATTGCGTGTCTAACGTTCCATCCATCAATTGATCCCATGTCGGACGCGCAGGTTCGGGCAGGCTGCCCGGGCCTAAATCTGTAATATGCTGGACGAGGATCATGGGAGAAAATTGCGCCGTCGTTACTCCTTCGATATCCAGGCATTCTCCATCGCGCTGCGCTCCAAAGTTTCCGGGGTTTACCATTTCGGCAAAAACTCCCAGGGTGGCATCCTGAATCACAAAGCCGCTGCCACCACTCCAGGTAACAACACCGCGAATCCGGACAGGGTATTGGCGTAATGCCTCTTCCCGGTTAAGCCTCTTTACCTGCTCCGCCGTGGTCAAAATGGGCATTGGGTTGGGCGGCTCGTTCGTCTGTTCGACTTTTCGCAAAAAGGCATTTTTCAAAAAGGGGTTGGCCTCCGATCGATTCCATTGGCCAAGTGCTTCGACAGAATCGCCGGCCTTGAATGACATTTCTTGCTCAATTTCCAGCGCAATACTCCCCGTTTCATCTTTCACAATGACAATGCTATTCGTTTTTCCCAAATAAACCTTTCCCGTCACGTGAATAATCGGCTCGATTGTGTTGGTAAATTCCATGGAATCCAAACTGCCGATTGAAATTTCCGGATGCGAACTCCAAAGCTCCTGGTTCACTTCAAGCAACTTCACTTGCCCAAGGTTTGGCGTCCACATTTTGCCGTAGATTCGCTGTCCCTCGGTCATGTAGGTGCTTTGGCAAATTCCGGTAATCCGCACCCGGCTCCCGAGCAGCAGACCAGTGGAGCCGCCGGAAGTGCTGCCAATTTGCACCCGCATATTCCCGGCATCCGAACTTAATTCCAATCCCAGTCCCCGGGCCGGCTCGCGGCTGACATAAGCCACCACTCCCTCTACTTCTGCCCAACTGGATTGCACTGCGTCAGATGCAATTTGACCTGCATTAATTTGAAGCAATTTGGGCGCACGAATAACATCTGTGGTTTCGATGTGAGGTTTTGAGATAAAAAGTTGGCGGCGCCCCTGTGGCACAATCGTGAACCGGTAAGTTCCCGGTTCTTGAACTTCGAGGTAGCCGTTGAATTGAAGCCCGATACCAGTTTCGCGGCTCTTCATACCAGGGTCAAAATTCCGCGCAATGCCCCGCTCAACGGGTATGAGTGAAGTAAAATCAGGCATTTGAGACCACTGGCCTTCATAGGCCGAATATTCTAATCCGGGAGCCCGATTGGTTGAACTGTCGTCAGCACCCCTCACCGCATGAAACAACTTGGAATCAGGAATGCTTTGTCGCGGAAGATCCGGCCCCTCATAAAAAAAATCCACACCCAAAAGATGCCCTCCATCAAACCAGTATGCTGAGATCGGATATTCTCCGGCATTTAAGAGGATGGCATCAGATCTTTCCCTCATTCCGTCTTCGCAATTATCAACTAAAACCAATGAACCAATCTTAAACTCAGCGCCTCCCTGGCTTCCCCCATAGATTCCCAATAATGAAATTTCCTGGCCAGGTTTCAGGATTTGGTCTTGCGGAGGCACTTCAATGAGAGCGGTGCCCGAACTGTTTTGCAAAATAATTAAGCCCTGAGACATATCAGCCCAGCAGATCGTTCCTTCCAGCCGCACCGGACAATTGGTTTGCGCCAGCAGATTGACGTAGCGTTGAAACTGCAGGACGTTGGTAATTATTTCCGGCAAATGCTCCTGCGCCAAAATTGATTTTCCCAACAAAAGGACAATGCAAACGATGGTTGTGCGCACCCATTGCAAGTGAACGTAACCACGCCGGCTCATGCCTCCATTATGAATTGTGATTCTCAAAAGGCAAAATAAATGGCCATGCATGAAAAATCGAACGCCGGTAAAAACCGGCGTTCGACATAAATTTTTCAAAATGATTTACGCCGCACTTAAGGCGAATTTGTTTTAACCATTTTAAAGAACACATTGGGACCTGCCGGCAGATTCGTTGAATATCCCGGCAGAAGCACCTGGTTGTTGGTGGTTAAATTTACAATCTGAGTCAGGCCTGCGCTAACCCATGTACTTGCAGGGGAGTTCAAATTGGTGCTGGTTACCAGGGAAAAGCCCGTGTCCGGCAAAGACCAGCTCACCCAGTATTTGTCGGTTGAATGAACCAACAGAATATCGCTTGGCGCATAGCACACTATGCCCCAATTGGTCGTATCCAAAGATGTTTGGCCACTCCAAAGTTCATCAATCGGAGGAGAAACGGATGTCCCCTTTATTTTAAACTCCGAATAGGTGGAAGATTGGCCGAGATTCGCATCAGCATTTTGCTGATTACCCATAAAAACACTTAGCGGATTGGCAAAATATTGAGCCTGGTCCTCGCCAGGGAAATTAGCATTCGTGCTCAATGTCGTTCCGCCTCCCAATGGGGTATAGCTTAGCGTCACATTGACATCATTGCTAAAGGTCAGGCTCCATGTGCCAAGTGGACTGGGAGCAGTGAGCGTAGCCAAAGTATTGGCACCATATTGCGAATTCCCATCGGGTTGATTCGTCTTATACTGGAATGACGCTGTCGCCGTCCCGTCCGCATTGCCGTACATGGATAACTGGGCAACATTGGCGGCATCATAGTCAACGCCCGGATCGCCAAAGTTTCCATTTTGCACCAGGAACATGGCAGACTGGATCGAGTGAGTCGGGTCAGGATAATTTACAATCGTTTGCGAATAGGTCACCGGATTGGCAGGGCTGGCGGTCCCGACCCACGAATAGTTTCGCGTCCCATTGGTAACATCAAAAGCCATCATCAGGCCACGGGTATAAGTTCCTCCGCTCCCGCCGCAGATAATCATCAACCCCGGATTGGCTTTCTTATTCGGATATATCGACAGTACCGGAGCCGGCGGCGTGTTGGTTAACCCTCCATAAATAATATTATCAATCCAGAATAAGGTGTTGGTAAGATTACCGCCGGTTCGGCTTTGCTGCATTTTAATATAATATCCCTCGACAGAGCTGAGCTTGGGATTGCTGGAACCATTTATTGGAATAGTCACATGAATCCAGCCATTTCCGTTTGCGACTGCCGAGTTATAAACACCCAGCGCAGTCGACGGCCAGCCATCACTTGTGGGGATGCAGCCAAATTCAACGTCACCATAGCTGCCGGCGCCGTCGCTCCCAGAATTTGTAGAAAACATTATGTCGAAACTGACGTTCGTATAATCGTTCAAGTTAATGGTTTTGCCGCTGCCATCGAACCAATTGGCAATCATAACCTGGTCTCCGCTGGGATTAGGCCACGCTATGTCAAAGAAGGCGGCGCCGGAACCGGGATTGTTCGGCCCCATGGTAGTGCTGGCGTTTTGAGTGCCATCCCAAACAATAATCGGAACAGCCGCACCCCATCCCTGGTTCTGAAGCGAAGCAGTAGTATCTGAATCAAATTGATCCGCAACGTAATTAGCGTAGGGCTGGGCCTTCCCAATAATTGCTGAACTAAATATCAGGACCGCAACAACC
>DATJXK010000260.1:0-7697 GCA_035500235.1 Pseudomonadales bacterium
GGATGCGCAAGCCATCTACCAGTACGTGTTCGGCGTGCGGCTGCAATTCATTGAGCGCCTGGTTCATCCCGCGCCATGCCGCCTGGCGGATGTTAATGCGGTCAATCGTTTCCACATCCACTATCGCGATGGCGGAGTGAATTTCCGGGTGGGACCTGATGCGGTCAAAAAACTTCTCGCGCTCTTCTTCGGTTAATTGTTTTGAGTCATTCAACCCGCGAAATTTTCCGGGCAGCCCTGTTTCAAGCCAGCCCGAGGGAAAAACCACGGCAGCCGATACGACTGGCCCGGCGAGCGGGCCGCAACCTGCCTCGTCCACACCGGCTACGCGGGAAATTCCTTTTTTCCACAGATCGCATTCGTGCGAGAGACGATTCCAGAATTTAGCGGCCACGCGAACAGGGAAATTATTTTCGACACCGCAGTCAAAGCAAATTTGTTCACTTTTGCGCGTTCCGCTGGATTCGGTCCGGGTGACGGGCCCGGCTCATGGCCGTGTCGTAGGTGATCTGGCATTTGCAGTAGAGGTCGTAGAGGCAGTTATCCATCAGCACCATGCCTTCCTTGCGCGAAGT
The DNA here is from genome assembly GCA_035500235.1 of Pseudomonadales bacterium. GTDB lineage: Bacteria > Verrucomicrobiota > Verrucomicrobiia > Limisphaerales > UBA11358 > UBA11358. The sequence goes on from DATJXK010000260.1 coordinate 576, forward strand.
CTGGAGGGTGTTTTCCATTTGGTGCAACTGCCCGTCCCGAATCATGTTCCGCACGGCATTGGTGGCGATGAGTAATTCATAGGCCAGCACGCGGCGCGTTCGGTCTGCGGCGGGCAATAAATCCTGTGAGACGATGCCCTGCAGGGCATTTGCCAGTTGCAGAACAATCTGCCGCTGCATGTTGCCTTCAAAGACGCCGATGATCCGCTCGAGGGCGTGTGCGGTATTGGGCGAATGCATCGTGGCCAGCACTAAATGCCCTGTTTCCGCCGCCGTCAGCGCGGTGGAAATCGCCTCATGGTCCCGCATTTCGCCAATCACAATCACGTCCGGGTCCTGCCGCAAAACGTGGATGAGCGCGCGGTTAAATGAGCGCACATCCGTTAACACCTCCTGTTGCACGACGATGGCCCGTTTGTTTTGGTGCACGAATTCAATCGGGTCTTCGATCGTCACAATTTTGCAGCGGCGCTCGTTGTTGATGAGGTCCACCAAATAGTTGAGTGTGGTCGTTTTGCCCGCGCCCGTCGGTCCGGTAATGAGCACCAGGCCGTTTGGCCGGCGCGCCAGGTCTTCAATTTGGGGCGGCAATCCCAGTTCCTCGCGCCGGGCCACGCGATCGCCGCAAAAGCGAAAACTCAGTTCCGGATGTCCTTCCCGCTTGTAAAATGTCACGCGCACGCGCCCGGCGGCGCTGTGGAGAAGCGAGATGCACAGCTCCCATTCCTGCTCAAATTTGGTTCGCTGCTGTTCATTGAGCAGGCTGTTGGCCATGGCGGTAATTTCTCCTTCGGTCAGAGAATCCTCATCGGCCAGGATAATTTCGCCATTCACGCGGTACGCGGGAGGGACACCGGCGATCAGGTGCAGGTCGGACGCATCGAACTTGTTGGCCGAGTTCAGGAACTTGTCCAGTTTGGGCGTGCTCATGGTTTGAATAATTGCCGTAACCAACCACCAACCCGCGCGAACATGCCTGTATTTGAAAGTTGATGCAATGCTGCATTGGCTTCGTCGCAGTTGGGATTGAGTTGCCGCGCCTGGGTGAAAGATGTTCGCGCCAGGCTCACCATTCCCAGTGCCTGCTGGTTATGGCCCAGTTCCAGCCACAAGACAAAATTGCCCGCGTTCCATTCCACCGCCTGTTGCAGCAGTGCCAACGCCATGGCGAATTGCTCATAATAAAAACGGATGCGCGCCGCGAGCCAGTGGGTGAACCAGTCTTTGGGAGCCAGCAACAATGCTTTTTCGAAACAATAATCTGCGCGCGCCTCTTTCCGGGCCAATAAAACATCACCCCGCGCCAGCCAGAGATAGGATGTATCGCCGCGCCCCTCGATGGAGGCATCCGAAAACGCCAGGGCTCCCTGCAAATCACCGATGCGCGCCAGCGCCACGGCTTTGGCCGCCAGGAGTTCCGGCCAATTGGCAAACCGTTCCAATGCTTTGTCCGCCCACAGCTTCGCTTCCTGGAATTCGCCCAGTTCAATCAACATTCGCACCTGGGCCGTCCAGGCGGCGGCGTTTTGGGGATTAAATTCGAGGACTTTTGAATAGGAACGCAAGGCTTTCTCGAACAGGCCGTTTTCAAAGGCCGCGCGCGCCTCGGCCAAATAATAGCCCTCATCCTTGGCCGGCGGCTTTGACTGTTGCCACTGGTCCTCGGACTCGTTGCCCAGTTCGAGATTGCCGAAACGGCTCATCGCTTAATATTTCAAATCCGTGTCCGGCACCCGGGTGATCGCCATACGCGCCGGTCTTCGTTGTATTCTAAAGGCAGCCGCTTTCGTTTCTTTTTTAAGCTTTGACCGGGCCTTGGACACTTCGTCACGCGATAGTTTCGGTGATTTTAATTGCTCTTCCGGACGGTTCCAGCCGCGGGCCCAGGTCCAGGTTCGCCACGCCAGCGCCAGGGCAAAAATGGCCATGACAGTCACTGCCAGCGGCAAAAGGACGTCAGCATAGGCTGAATTCGTCATGGCGCAAATGACGCCGATAACCGCCAGCGAACCGGATAACATCATCAGCGTGGAAAAGAAGAGCGCGCCATAACGCCTGTCTTTGACGTCATCGTAGATGTTGCTCCAGAACGGGTACATATTTCTGCCTTAATCAGCTTCCATGGAATTCGCCATTCGTTTTCAATTCCCGCGGCACGCTGGCATTGCGCGCGCGCCCTTCCGCCCAGCGGCGCAGCCGGCTGATTTGTTCGTCCATGGTTTTGGCCAGCGGGACAGTCTGTGAAATAGAAGCCTTGATATTTTCCGTCGTCAATTCCTGTTTTGAATAAAATGCATCGTAAAGCGCGCTGTTGACGGCCTCCTCGATTTCCGCACCGCTGAATTCGGCGCTGTTCCGGGCGAGTGCTTCCAAATCAAATTTCCCCGCATCGCGGCGCCGCCTGGCAATATGAATATTAAAAATTTCCTTCCGTTCTTCCGGCGCCGGCAAATCTACGAAGAAAATTTCGTCGAGGCGTCCTTTGCGCAGCAATTCCGGCGGCAATTGCGAAATATCATTCGCCGTAGCCACTACAAACACCGGCGCGGTTTTTTCTGAGAGCCAGGTCAGGAATGTCCCGAACACGCGCGCCGTCGTACCGCCATCGGTCATGCCAGAGCCTTGCGACCCGGCGAATGCCTTGTCAATTTCGTCCACCCACAGGATGGCCGGCGCCACCGATTCCGCCACGGCAATCGCCCGCCGCACATTTTCTTCCGAGGATCCCACCAGGCTCCCGAACATCCGGCCCATGTCGAATCGCAACAGCGGCAATTGCCATAAGTTCGAAACCGCCTTGGCACACAGGCTCTTGCCGCATCCCTGTACGCCCAGCATCAGGATGCCTTTGGGAAATGGCAGTCCAAATTCCCGCGCCTCGTGCGTAAAGGCCACGGCCCGTTTCGTCAGCCAGTCCTTTAATACGCCCAGGCCGCCTACGCTTTCGAAATTTTCATTAGTGGTATAATACTCCAGCAAGCCGCTTTTGCGGATGATTTGTTGTTTCTCCGCAAAAACCTCATTCACGTCATCACCGCTTAACCGCTCGTCTTTTACGATAATTTTGGCGAAGACATTCTCTGCTTCGCCCAACGTGAGGCCCAGCGCGGCCTGTAATAACCGGTCGCGACCGGCATCATCCAGTTCAATTTTTACCTGCCGGAACTGCTGGATGTCAGCGACAATTTTGTCCAGCAAATCAGCCAGGTCTTCGCGCGAAGGCAACGGATGGTTCAGCAGCGTAATTTCCTTCTCTAATTCTGTGGGGATTTCCAATACCGGCGAGACAAGGACAATCGTTTTAAAACTGTTCTTCAGATGCAGCGCGATTTCCTTGAGCTTGCGCGTCACTGCGAAATTATTCTTCGTCAGGAACGGGTGAAAATCTTTGAAAATAAAAATGGCTGGCTCAATTTGCTCGATCACCTGGTCCAGCGCCGCCAGCGGCTCCTTCGTAGCTGCGTTGCGATGTTTTTGGGATTGGATGGAGGTTCCCGCCGGCACGATGCCTGTGCTGTAACTCCACTCAAAAACTTTCTTCTGCCGTTTCTGCGCGATTTCCATGAGGAGATTTTGCACGCGCATTTCTTCACTGCTCAAAACATAGAGAATAGGGTAGCGCGCGCGGATGAGCGTTTCCAATTCCATTGGAAAATTCATAAATCGTTTTGGGCTTGGCTTAATATCCTTCACGATGCGGGATATTTCCAAAATAATTTAACTTATTGAAACAATCGTTTCCACCATGAACGTGACGGTGACGGCAACCGTTGCGATGAGTGGCCCAGCCGTTGCGCGATTCCTTCCGGCACCGCCGTGTGTTTCGCATCAAATCGCAAGACGTCCTCCGGCGTGGCAAACTCATGGATCGTTTGCGATGATTGCAACTGCGCTTCGGAAAGCTGTTCTTGTTGTTCCGATGAAATTAATTTCTTTTCGTACTTCATAAGTCAGTTGGTTTTATTAAACAAGACAGTGAAAGCTTTTCGCGCGCGGTGTAATTTCCCGCGCACCGCATCCGGGGATTGCCCGGTCAGGGCGCCGACTTCTTCGTAGCTTAATTCTTTGTCCGCTACGAGCAGCAGCAACAGGCTGTATTCGTCAGGCAGCTTGTCGAGCGTTTTTTGGATACGATCCCCCAATTCTTTAATCTCCAAAACACGCAGCGGTGATTCTGTCACGGCCGGGGCATGGTCCTCAATGGCGCCTTCCTCGGCGGTGAAGACATGGCGGTTATGCCAGCTTTGGCGAAGATTGCTGCAATGATTGATTGCGATGCGGTAAAGCCAGGCGCGGCACGATGAGTCGCCGCGGAAATCGCCCAGTTTTCGAAAGGCCTTGAGGAAGACGTCATGGGTGGCGTCCTCGGCGCGTTGGGCATCGCCCAGCAGCCGCAGCGTCAGGTAATAAATTTCGCGGCTGTGCGCCTGGTAAAGTTCTGCCAGCTCCACCGACGCGAAATCCGGTGGCGGAGCCGGCGAGACTGTTTCAACCGTTTTGTCCACAAGCGATTCCATCGCTGATTAGACAAGACAAGCTGGCGCCCGTCACGCGCAATTTAGACTATTCACAGCCGTTTCGTCTTGCCTTAGGCCTAATTTAGCATAAAATCAGGAAATTGGGCGGGGTCGTAGCTCAGTTGGTAGAGCGTCTCGTTCGCAATGAGAAGGTCAGGGGTTCGACTCCCCTCGGCTCCACCATCCTTCGCCCGCAACCGAGGCAAAGCAGTTCCAGGCGAAGAATGGTGCCCTTTAAAGCTTCAGGTTTGATTTGCGGGCTATGGCCGGCACGTTCTTCCTCTCAATCCAATCGTTTTTTCACACTCTTCAAGAAACGTTTGCTCACATGCGGCACTTTCTTGATGGTTTGAACTGCCTTGAGCATAAAAAATGATTTTGTCCGGAAGGGATGTGCCTTGCGGTCTTTATACCGCTTTGAAAGCGCCACCATGGCCCCGGCAATGCGCTGGGCTGATTCGGATTGGGCGGGCATTCGCTGCGGATCCATTCTTTTACGCGACGGCACAATTATCGGATTGGTGTTAATTTCCCAAACCTGGATACGGCCGTGGTGCAGGCCGTAATCAATGCGGCCGTAGTCAAGCCCTGCTATTTCGAAAACCTTTAAAACCTGGTCAGCGTGGGGAAAGTTTGTGACAAACTCCATCTCTTCATCGGCGGTTTTTTTACTGATGATGTCGGGCTTTTTGGTCGCCCATTTTTCGCTGAACAGAACATGGCGCGGAACGATTTTATCACCAATCTTCATGGCAGAGTACTTCCGGAAAACTCCATTTTCCGAACAGTCACAAAATTCAACGGCTATAAGGTGTTTTCGCAGCGACGGCTTCCGGAGGGCGGGATCCGTCAGGGCGTGCTCAAGTTCATACGGGGAATGGAGCAGGGGTGAGATGGGCCCATCGTGGTCCAGTTCATTGCGCAAAAAAACCGGGAATTTAATGTCGCCATTAAGTTTATCAATGTACCTGGCTTGGAATTCGTTGATGCCACTGGCATGCAACATTTTAAGCAGGTTGAACCGGCCAGGATAGCGGCGTGGTTCATTAAAGACGGTATAGGTTTCGGGTCGTGCATGCAAAGCACGGGAGAGCCGGGTGGCCAGCGATAATTCATCCGGTTCGAGCATCTCCAGGTCTATAAAAATACAAACTGCACCCGGGAGTGACTTTAATAGCGGGAAATGTTCATAACGCATGATCCGGACGTGACCCCGGTCATCAGGCGCCCACGATTTAAAAAATGCCGGGACCAGAAGCTCGTTTTTTGCGAAGAACTGGATCATTTTGGAGCGGGTCTATGGAAAAATGTGTGTGGAACGCTTTCCAGCCTGTCGCGGTTTTTTTTAACGCGATGGTCGCGCGCCCGCGGCGCGAAACCGATGCACGGCGGCCGATAAACCCGGTGGATTGCCAGTGGGTAATCAACACGGCGGATTTTCCCACTATTTCCGCCCGCGCAGAGTTATAGTCGAAATCGAAATTCTGCGTCCCGGGCCAGACAATTTCCCATTGGCGGCGGACCAGGTCCTCCAGGTTTTCTGCGCGGAAACACACCGTGCCGAACGAAACGACCTGCTGATGGAAGAATTTTCTTCCTGAAACCAAGTCCCGTTCGCGAACCGCTTGAGAGAAAAGTCTGAGCCAATCCTTCAGAGATTCTGAAGCCACTTTCACGACCAGAATTTACAAAATGACAAGATTGTAATCAAAGGGAAAAAGCAAAAATGGGGCATGGCTCCGGCAACCATGCAAACTCAATTTAGTATGATAGCGCGTAGCAAGCGGATAAATCCGGAAAGGTATTTCGCGGCATTGTCAATTTTCCCCGCTGGCGTTCGCGTAAAAATCAGCTATTCTAACCGTCTATGGAATTGTTTAACAAGATTCTCAAGACCGCCGTTGAGGGCGGTGCCTCTGATATCCATTTGAAGGTTGGAACGCCTGTTATCTTTCGCATTAATCGTGAGCTCATCGCCGTAGATGCGCCCTTTCCTACTGTGGATTGGATGAATAAGGTAGTTGAAGCCATCGCGCCGGCCCATTTGAAGAAGCGCCTGGATGAAGAGCGCGAGATCGATTTTTCCTATTTTATTCCTGAGGTGGGACGGTTCCGTACAAATCTTTTCCAGCAACGCAACCAGTGGTGCCTGGCGATGCGCTATGTGAAAACACACGTGCCAAGCTTTGAACAATTGGGCCTGTTGCCCCAGGTCAAAAAAGTGGCCGAAGCACCACGCGGCATCGTCCTGGTGGCGGGCTCCACCGGTTCAGGCAAGTCCACGACGCTGGCCGCCATGATCGAGCACCTCAACAACAATTTTAAGAAGCACATCATCAGCCTGGAGGATCCCGTGGAATATTCCTTCGAAGATAACCAATCCGTGATTGAGCAGCGGGAGATCGGCCTGGATACGCTGACGTATCATCACGCCCTCAAGCATGTTTTGCGGCAGGACCCGGACATCATTATGGTGGGCGAAATGCGTGACGACGTCAGTTTTACCGCGGCGATGAGCGCGGCGGATACAGGCCATTTGGTCCTCTCCACGCTGCACACTACCACGGCGGCTCTGTCCGTCACGCGCATCCTTGATTTTTTCAAG
>DATJXK010000261.1:0-54588 GCA_035500235.1 Pseudomonadales bacterium
TACGCCGTCCATGAACTGCACATGATTTTTTTTACACGCGGAAATCATCTCTTGCACTTCGGCTGCGTTTACGCCGCAGGGCTTTTCGCACAGGATGTGCTTGCCCGCTGCGGCGGCGCGCAGGACCCATTCCTTGCGCAGGCCGGTCGGCATCGGCATATAGACTGCATCCACGTTCGGTGATTCGATCAATTCCTCGTAACTGCCAAAAGCCTCAGGCTTTTCTTCAAACGGCGCTTCTTTCTGCATTTCGGCGACAAATTTGCGGCTCTTCGCTTCGTCGCGGCTGGCGACAGCGGAGACCACGGAATTGCCGCTGGCCAGGATTGATTTCCAATTTTTCCGGCCAATGTTTGCCGTGCTCAAAAAGCCAAATCGAATTTTTTTCATAATTTTAAATCTCTCATTTGTTCGCCTCGTTTACCCGCTCCAAAATCACATCGGCGATGCCTGGCTCCGTGCCCACTGCGGGCGAATACCAGACCAGCTTGCCGTTCCGCTCCATCGGGTTTCGCCAGGCAGGTTGCCCCGCGGCGATCCGTTCGCCGATATTTTTCTTCGTCTCGCCCAATAGAAGCGGGATGTCCTCCTGCGTATGCAGGCCGTCGCTAATAAAAAACGGCACCACCACCAGGTTCTTCGTCTGCGCGAGGGCATAGCATTCCGGAATCCGCGGCGTTTCTTCCAGAAAAATCGCATGGACATCTCTATAATTTCCCTGCGCCCGGATCAATTCCACCTGCCGTTCGATGGGTTTGCGCGAATTTTCATTCTTCTCCGTCCCGTGCCCGGCGATAAATAGCGTCGTCTCGGAATTCTTCGGCGCGCGAGGAAAGGGAAACGTCTTCACCACTTCCGCCGCGCGCGACAAAATCACCTTTGTCATGCTGTCGTGCGTGCCAATCGGCTTGCAATAGATGATTTCCGAATCTCCAATTTTCAACCTTGAATTGCCGCCTTCAAAGCCTAACTCACGCGGAATGACTTGCCCGGCAAAATAGCCTTCACTGATAAACAACGGCGCGACAAAAATTCTTGGAGCAGAAATTTCCTCCAGCACTTTTTTGATTTGCGGTTCCTGTTTCCAAAAAGCCTCGCGGACCTCGCGGAAAAGCCGGCGGCGGCGGAGTTCCAGGACATGCTGCATGACCGGCGCGGCTGAATTTTCATTCAACGTTGTCCCGTGCCCCAGCACCACCAGCACGGCATCGGAAAAGGCGTCGTTGTCCACGCGGCTAGGGTGTCGCAAACGCGCCCGGCCTGCAAGTTGCGGTATTTTCTGAGGGGCCTGAAGCTTGTCTGAAAATGTTGGATTGTTAGCTTGATTTCGGAAATCCGTAAGGCAGTTTTGGAGTTAAGAAAGTTAATTTTAAAATGAACAATGATCCCGATGTCACCCGGCTTTTTAGCACCATCGTTGTTTGGATTGCTGCAGCAGGAATGTTCATTTTTGGATTCACGAAACTGGGGGCCACTGGCTACGCTATACCTTTGTGGGGTATTATCGGCCTTGCCCTGGTCATCAGCCCGGCGGTGGCGACTGTGGCGATTTGGAAATCTAAGCCCAATAGCAATAAATCTTCCGACGATAAAAAAAATTAGACTCACAAACGCACACTACCCGCAAGTTGCGGAATCCGGCAGGCTTAGATGCGATTTTACTTGAAACTTTTCGCCAAATCAGGCGTCTTACCTCCTCGAAGGCCCGATTAATCAACCACACAACATGAAATTACCCATTGCAATCACCCTGATCGCCGCGTTTGGACTGGCCGCGACCCACGCCGCCGACCTGCCGCCCGCCTCCACTAAAACGGGCGTTACGTTTGATACGGACATCAAACCCATTTTTATGGCCACCTGCATGCCCTGCCACAGCAGCGCCGGCCCCAAAAAGCCCCGCGCCGGCCTCGCGCTCGATAGCCTCGCCGCCACCGTTAAAGGCGGCAAAGACGGCCCGGTCCTCAAGGCCGGTGACAGCGCCCACAGCGACCTCGTTTTGTCCGTTGCGCACGTCGGCGATGATCCGGATTCGTTCATGCCCAAAGGCAAAAACGCCAAGCCGCTCACCGCGGAACAAGTTGGCCTGATCCGCGCCTGGATTGACCAGGGCGCCAAGTAATTGCCGCGGTGGAACGCCCTGCGAACCTAAACGTCGAACTGCGTTCCATCGTAGAACCGCTCGCGCTCCCGGAGCTTTTTACATCGCCGCAGCCGTTGGAAGTGGAACTCGGCTGCGGCGATGCTTCTTTTCTGGTCGAATGGGCGCAACGCAATCCGGAAAAGAATTTCATCGGCGTTGAGCGGTTGCTCGGCCGCATTGCCAAACTCGATCGCAAGGGCCGTCGCGCCGGGCTCAAAAATCTTCGCGGCGTGCGCATCGAATCCTCCTACTTCCTGCAATATCTTTTACCGGCGCGTTCCGCTTCCGCGATTCATATTTATTTTCCCGATCCCTGGCCCAAGAAACGGCACCATAAAAACCGGCTCATCAGCCCCGGCTTTCCGGAGATTTGCCAGATCGCGCTGGCGCCGCAGGGAATCGTTTTTTTGCGAACGGATGATGCGCCTTATTTTGCGCAAATGACTGAAGTCTTTGATGCAGCCAAACAGTTCAAGGGCATTGAAACTCCGCCTGGCCTGGCTGAATTATTTACGGATTTTGAAAAGGGTTTTCACGCAAGGGGCATTAAGACGTTGCGCGCCGCCTACCAACTGGTCTCCTGAAGCAGCCTTAGACGTCGATCACGTCGTCGTCTGATTTCTTGCCCGGCGGCGGGCCTTTCTGAACCGTCATGCGGGTATTGCCCGTCAGGAGGTTCAACGCGATCGAAACTACAGCGATAATGACCGCACCCAGGAACGCATAACGAAAACTGTCCACCTGGAAATGCGGGTGCAGGAGGTAGCCAATGAAATAGAGCAGCACGGCATTGATGACCAGGGTGAACAGACCCAGCGTGACCAGCACCAGCGGCAGCGCCAAAAGCAGCAGAATCGGGCGCACAAACGCATTCAGCAGCCCGAGCACGAAGGTGGCAATCAGCAAATCACTCCAATGCTGATAACTGATGTGCCCACGCAATACGGCCACCGCCACTGCCACCGCCAGGGTGTTAATGGCCCATGTACCAAGGAAATGCAGAAATCGTTTTTGTCCCTGCTGCATACTCACCAAAACTTGCGACAGCCGGCCGCCAAACTCAAGTAATCCTTTTAAGCAACCGCCGCGCCCTAAAACAGCTAAATCAAAAATTCTTTACATCCGCCTCGCATGTGAAATATTGGCAGGTAAATCATTATGAAAAAGCTTTTTACCGTTACCCTCCTGGCTGCCGCCGTCCTCTATTTCTCGCCCGCCGCGAATGCCCATACCGCGGGCGTCCAGGGCAAACATAAGCATCACGCCAAGCACCATAACGGCGCGCACAAAAGCGCGCATAAGCATGTGCACGGGCATCATCACGGCAAGGCGCAGGTTTAACGCCGTCGCAGTTTTATGCGACTGAAAGCGGCCGTTCTTCTCGCCTTTGCGTGTGGTATCACCATCATGACCCATGCCCAAAACCTCGTTGCGCCGGGTGCTGAGTTGGAAAAGCTGGCCGGGGGGTTCATCTTCACTGAAGGCGCCACGTGCGACCGCAACGGAAACGTCTTCTTCGTGGACCAGCCGAACGATCGCATCATGGAATGGAGCGTCGACGGCAAGCTCTCCACCTTCATGCAGCCTTCCGGCCATGCCAACGGCATGGAGTTCGATACCAACGGCAACCTCATCGCCTGCGCGGACGAACACAACCAGCTCTGGTCCATCGCCCCGGACAAAACCGTCACTGTCCTCGTCACCAATTTTGAAGGCCAATACCTGAACGGCCCCAACGACGTCTGGATCGCTCCCTCCGGCGGTATTTACATCACCGACCCTTTCTACCGCCGCACCTGGTGGGACCACACCACGCGCGCGTTGCCCAGTGAAGAAGTTTTTTATCTTACGCCCGACCGCAAAACGTTGATGCGCGTGACCGACGATTTAAGAAAGCCTAACGGCATCACCGGCACGCCCGACGGCAAGACTCTGTATGTGGGCGATATCGGCGCAGGCAAAACCTGGCGCTACGACATCCAGCCCGACGGCACGCTCACCAATAAAACCCTCTTCTGTGTGCACGGCTCGGACGGTATGACGATTGATAGCATCGGCGATTTGTATTTGTGCGGCCTGGGCGTGACCATCTTCGACCCGCACGGCAATCGCATCGGCCACATTCCTGTGCCGGAAGCGTGGACCGGCAACCTTTGCTTCGGCGGCAAAGACCGCAAGACCCTCTACATCGCCGCCAGCACATCGCTCTATTCCATCCGCATGATTGTCAAAGGCGCGAACGTGGCGAAGTGAGTTTAACAATTCTTTGCATTAGGTTGCGCCAGGAGGCCAATCCCATTATTTTTTGCAACGGCTGCTCCTGTAGCTCAAATGGATAGAGCAGCGGATTTCTAATCCGCGTATCTGGGTTCAATTCCCGGCAGGAGCGCCACTTTCACGTTCCGCCTAACTGTTCAGGATAAATTCGGCAAAAATTTCCGCGCGGCCACGTTATAGGTTGTGTCCACCTCGCGAATATATTCTTCCGTAATTTTCTTGAGATAAAGATCCTGGCTCTGGCTTCGGCTCAGATGATAACAATACGCCTGCGGAAACGGTTCGTTCCGGGCAAAAAGCCGTTCCTGTTCGCCCGGCCACCACCCGGGCCGGAAGAAACTCTCTACCGGCTCCACGTGCAGGTCGCTCCGCCCGCTCTGGTTATCCCCGGTCATTTTGGCCAGGTCCCACGGCACCAGGACGGAATGCTCATCCCAATAGTGGTGCTTGTTCGTGGATCTGAACCGGTCGTAACTCTTTAACCATTCCTCGATGAATGCACTATGCGGTTCGCACAGGATGACGGCGTTGCACAGTCCTTTCTTCGGGTACGGATAATCCTGGATGCCCAGCACGCAAGGATGTTTGAGCAGCGAATCAAACGGACGCAGGCAAATCGTATCCATGTCCAAATAAATTCCCCCGGCTTGATACAGCCTTTGCAGGCGCACGACGTCTGCCTGGTGCGCGTAATGATATAGCGGCCGCCCATAAATTTCCCGGGGCGGCTCGCACTGGATGCGTTCGACACGCGGGGCAATGGCTTCCCAGTACCTGCCTTGGGGTTCCACCGTATTATAAAAGAAAACTTTCTCAGGCTGGATGAACTCGATTGCGGACTTAATCGCAAGGTAATAAACAAGTGAAAAATCCTGCCACGGGGTATCGAGGCCAAAATAACAAAAGTGGAGAGTTCTCGGGATCAATCTGATGTCGGAAAGGTAAATCGAAGCGCGCTCGGGGAAAAGAGAATTCCCGGCCACTGCTGATGCTACCCGGCTCAGTGATATTCCTGGATGGTCTTGACCGCGTAACCCGACTTCTTCAACGCGGCGATGCCCAGTGCGGCGGCCTTGGCGCCGCTCAACGTCGTGGCGATGGGCGTGCCGGTATAAACCGCCGTGGTACGGATCTTCACTTCATCTTCGCGTGGCGCCGCGCCGCTGGGAGTGTTGATGACAAATTGAATTTCCTTGTTCTTCAACAAATCTATGACGTTGGGCCGGCCTTCGATCAGCTTCAACGTCCGCTGGACTTTCATCCCGGCTTTCTCAATCACACTAGCCGTGCCGGCTGTCGCGGCGAGCTCGAAGCCGAGGTTGGCGAAAAGTTTTGCCACGGACGCCACCTCCTGCTTGTGCGCGTCGCTGACGCTAATAAAAACTTTCCCGCGCGTGGGCAATGGCGAATTCGCTGCCATCTGGGACTTGGCGTAAGCCACGCCCAGGTCCGCATCCAGGCCCATTACCTCGCCCGTAGACCGCATTTCGGGTGAGAGCAGGATGTCCTGCCCATGGAAGCGGTTAAACGGAAAAACGGATTCTTTCACGGCAAAATATTCAGGCCGGATTTCCTTCGTGAAGCCGAGTTCCGCCAGCGTTTTGCCGGCCATGACCTTGGCCGCCAGCTTGGCCAGCGGCTCGCCAATGGCCTTGGACACAAACGGCACCGTGCGCGAAGCGCGGGGATTCACCTCCAGCACGAAAACTTTCTCGCCTTTCACGGCGTACTGGACGTTCATCAGGCCAATCACCTTCAACTCCCGGGCCATGGCGTGAGTGTATTCGCGAATCGTATCAATGACCTTGGGCGACAGCGTGTGCGGAGGCAAGACCATCGCGGCATCGCCGGAATGCACCCCGGCAAACTCGATATGCTCCAGCATCCCGCCAATAACAATCGTCCCGCCGCCGTTCGCATGCTGCGGATGGCCGACGTCGGCGATGCAATCCACGTCCACTTCCGTGGCGTCCTCGAGGAATTTATCCACCAGCACCGGGCGTTCCGGCGAGGCTTCCACGGCGAACTTCATGTAATGCGAAAGCTCGGCATCGGAATAAACAATCTGCATCGCGCGTCCGCCCAGGACAAAGCTGGGCCGCACCAGCACGGGATAGCCGAGCCGTTTCGAAGCTTCCAGCGCTTCGGCGGCATTCGTGGCCAAGCCGTTGGGCGGCTGCGGAATTTTCAGCTTGTCCAGCATGGCCGCGAAGAGCTTGCGGTCTTCCGCGATTTCGATGCTCTGGGGCGAAGTGCCGATAATATTAACGCCGTTCTTTTGCAGGCCGAGCGCGAGGTTCAGCGGCGTCTGCCCGCCGAATTGCGCGATGGCGCCGGAACATTTCTCGCGTTCGTAAATGTGCAGGACGTCTTCCAGCGTGAGCGGCTCGAAGAAAAGTTTGTCGCTCGTGTCGTAATCAGTCGAGACTGTCTCAGGATTGGAATTGACCATGATGGTCTCGAAGCCGTCTTCCTTGAGCGCGAACGCGGCGTGGACGCAGCAGTAATCGAACTCAATGCCCTGGCCGATGCGGTTGGGGCCGCCGCCCAAAATCATGATTTTTTTGGCGTCGTTCTTTTTGACCTCGTCATCGCCGCAATCGTACGTGGAATAATAGTAAGGCGTGTAAGCCTCGAACTCGGCGGCGCAGGTATCCACGAGGCGATAGCTGGGAACGAGCCCGAGCTTTTTGCGCAGCGCGCGCACCTCGTCCTCGGTCTGGCCGGTCAGATGCGCGATCTGCCGGTCGGAAAACCCGAGCGACTTGGCTTTAGCGAGCGTTTCAGAATTCAATGGCGGCATCGGCGCGATAGTAAGCCGAAAATCTTTTCGCGTGTCCAGACGGAACTGGATACGCAGAGCGGAATATGCTTCAATCGCCTCTCCATGAAATACCTCGTCCTTGCCCTTTTTCTGTCTGCAATGCCTGCCATGGCGCAACGCATCATCTCCCCGGAAGTGCACGCCGACAACAGCGTGACATTTCGATTATCAGCAACGAACGCGGTAAAAGTCTTATTGCACTGCGAAGGCGTGACCAATTCCCCGGGGGAAAAGGATACGCTCATGCAAAAAGGCACCAATGGCGTATGGACATTTACCACCCAGCCCTTGGCGCCGGATATTTACGGGTATTCATTCAACGTGGACGGCGTCACAATGATTGACCCGAATAATCCCTTCTTAAAATATAACCTCCACGGCAGCGTCAGCCAGGTGGAAGTGCCAGGACCGGATTCCGTGCCGTGGCAAATCGAAAACGTACCGCATGGGGAATTGCACCGGCACTTGTATAAATCCGCCATCGGTGGCGATTACCGCAATTTCACAGTCTACACGCCGCCGGGCTATAATCCCGCCGCCCACAAACGTTATCCAGTGCTTTATCTGTTGCACGGTTACACGGACGATGACACCGCCTGGGCGCAAACCGGCCGCGCAAACATCGTCCTGGATAACCTCATTGCCCGCGGCCAGGCCAAGCCAATGATTGTCGTGATGCCTTTGGGCTATGGCACAACAGAGGTCCTTAATATTTCCGGAAACGCTGATAAAAACGCCCTGTGGCAAACCAACCTGGACAGATTCACCGCAACCTTGCTCAACGAAGTCATGCCGCAGGTTGAAAAAGCATATCGCGTGGCCACCGGCCCCAAGAACACGGCGATTACCGGGCTTTCCATGGGCGGCGCGGAATCGTTGATCACCGGGCTGAACCATCCGAACCGTTTCGCCTGGATCGGTGCCTTCAGCACGGGTGGGCTAACAAATTACCCCGTGCAATTTCCCACGTTGGATAGCGGGATAAATAAAAAAGTCCATTTGTTGTGGATCGCCTGCGGCCATGAAGACGGGCTGTACAAAGGCAACCAGCGATTTTGCGATTGGCTGCAGGGCAAAGGCGTCCATTATACGTGGGCGGAAATGCCGGGCATTCATAGCTACCGCGTGTGGCGGCCCTTTTTAGCGGAGTTCGTTCCCCTGCTCTTCCAGGATAGCAAGCAGCCTGATTTCTTTGCTTTTGTCCCAACGCCAAATGTGCAAAATTCTGGGCGCCAGCCGGTTCAATAACCGGCTAATACTCTCAGAAATGCCTAAAGCTATCGTTAAGAAAAAGCGCGCTCGCGCCCGGATTTCATTCGGCCTGATCACAGCCGTCGCCATTATCCCCTCTGCCAAAGCCGATATCGCGGCAACCAATTCCGTCGCCGTGCCAGCGCCGGCACCGACTCACGCGCTCTTGTGGCAAAAGCCATCGTGGCTCACAGATCTTTCCGCCGGCGTGCGCGAGAGTTACGACGACAATACACTGGGCGTATCGGGCCAGGGCATGCAGCCTGCCGGGTCCTGGATCACGGGCGTTTCCGCGAAAGCAGGAGTCGATTTTGCGCCGTTACTGGGTGCCGACAGCCCCTACAAGGCGTTGACGCTGGTTTACGCGCCGGACTTTTACATTTATCACAATACACCCCAGGAAAGTTACAACGCCCAAAGGGTCTTCAATACCATCCGGATGACGGACGAGAATTGTTCCTTAATTGCGACCAATTGTTTTCTCTACAACGACGGCAATACCGTTGCACCGATCTATGCCCTGAACCAGACCAGCAACACGAACGACCGCTTTCGTAATTTTTACGCCCAGACCATGCCGCGCGAACGGCGCAGCCAAATCCAGGATCGCGCCCTGGTGGCGATGCAATATGACTCGGACAACATGTTCGTGCGCCCGACGGCTTCGCTGCTGTATTACAACCTCAACACGGTTTTGCATAACAACGGTGAAGCGCCATACATTGGCTATCAAAACTGGCCGGACCGCGCTGACGTGAATGGCGGGCTGGACTGGGGCTATCGGGTCACACAATCGCTGGCCATCATCGCAGGGTACCGTTACGGGTATCAATATCAGGCGCAATTTTCGGAGGAAATTTCGCCCATGGACCGGCACTATTCCTCGAACAACTATCAGCGCGTGCTGGTGGGACTGGAAGGCAAACTGTGGAGCTGGCTGAACATCAGCATCGCAGGCGGTCCGGATTTTCGCGATTACAACCCCAATGCAGCCGTTGATAATTTAAATCCGATTTATCCATTTGTGGAAGGAACCATCGCGGCCTCGATTACCCCGAACCAGACCCTCACGTTTTACACGAAAGAATGGCAATGGGTTTCCAGCACCGGTTTGGTGCCGTATTACGACAGCATGTACGTGCTGAACTACCGTTGGAATGCCACCCGGCAACTGGGATTTGATTTGGGCGGAAAGATTTTGAATGCCAATTTTCTCGACGGCAACGACCTCATCGGCCCGCAGCCGAGCCAGCGCAACGACATCCAGTACTGCATCAGTGCCGGCGTGACTTACGCCTTCACACCGAACTTAAGCGCCAACCTGACGTATGGTTTTAATATGGGCCGGAATCTCCTGAACAATGCCATCGAAGCGGCTTACCGGAATTTTAACCAAAATGTGGTTTCACTCGGCGTCCAGTTTAAGTTCTGACTAGCGGGGCAATTAAGCCGCCTTTAGCATCGCCGTAAATACCTTTTCGAAGACGTCACCGGCTTCGCCCGGCAACACCCCATCCTCGACCAGGCGCTTCACCGTATTCCGGTAGAAGCCCAGGTGCTGGATGGGAACGGAGATTTTGGAATTGGGTATCGCCTCCGGGCCGCTTTGCACAAAATTGCAAAAGGCCATGATCGAACGGACCTCTGACATCGGCAGCGTGCGCTTCTGTGCCAGGTCATTTTCCAGCATTTCCTTTTCAAGCTGCACAGCATTGATGACAGCTTTCGCCGGGAGACGGTCGATCATTTCAGCAAACTTCTCGTATAATTGAAAACCCATAAGTTTGTCTTCCCATTAGTATACACTTTTAGGCCAAAAAGTCAAACATGAGACCCCATAAATACCTTTATTTGTAAATGTTTATGCAAATTTACCAAGCCACCAGCGACTCAGGTATTATGAGACCGGGCGCGGGCCGTTTCTTCCATGATCACGGTCTTGCCGTGGGCTTCTTCCGCTGCCGCAGCGGGTGGCGTCAGGCCAAACAGTTCGCGAATAAATTTCCCGAGCGTTTCGTTCGTAGGGCCGTATCCATCATGGTAGATGTAATATTCCAAATCATACATCAATTGGTCGGCGGTGGCGTAACGGCGGCTCAGGTCGCGCGTCAGGCAGGATTGCAGGATTTTGTTTAGCCCGGCGTCCACGCGCGGATCCAGCGCGGTGAAGTCGGGGATATCCATGTTCAGGATGCGGCCGCGCGATTCCTCGGCGGATTCACCTTTAAAAATATTTTTGCCGAGCAACAGGTGCGCCAGCACGACGCCCACGGAAAACAAATCCGACCGCCGATCGGTAATTTGAAAATCAGCCTGCTCCGGGCTCATGTAATCCGCCTTGCCCGCCACGACTTCCCCCTCCTGGTCGCTCAGGAAACCGCGGGCCTTGGCGATGCCGAAATCCGTTAGCTTCACATCGCCTTCGAAGGCAATCATGATGTTTTTGAAACTGACATCGCGGTGCACGATGCCCAAAGGTTTGCCGTCCTTGTCCGTCTTGGCATGCGCGTAAGCCAGGCCGCGCGCCACGCGGCTGGTGATGAAAACGGCCAATTCACGCGGTAAAGGCTGCTTTTTTTGGGTCAGTTGCCGGACAAATTGCTCCAAATTAACGCCCCGGATCAGCTCCATGCAGATGAAACAAACGTCGTTCGCCTCGCCCAAATGGTACGTCTGCACAATGTTCGTATGAATCAGGTCGGCCACGAGCTTGGCCTCGCCGATAAAATTATCGATGAACATTTTCTGGCTGGCGAAATTCGGGCGGATGATTTTAATGGCCACGCGCTTGACGAAATCGCGCGCCCCATGTTGCTCGGCTTCATAGACAACGCCCATGCCGCCTTCAAAAATTTTGCGGATGATCTCGTAACGAAAATCGCTCTTGATGGAAAACAGAGCCATGCGTGGATATTGTGGCATTGCGCCTCGAAGTCAAGCCCGCTAAACGGTTTGCGCCGCGAACAAATAAAAAAATTAAATCGCGCCACGCCCGGGCCAGGATGCCGGAAAATCAGCCTGTGGTGTCTTGGCCCGTGGGCCGATGTCAATCGAATACCCCTGTAAAACCCTTAAATTTTTATGTATTTTTTGCTTGCGCGATTTGCGCGAAACATTTTTATTCGATTCAAGTCGAATGACTATTTGTACCGTATAACAACCATTAACCACAAACAGGAAGGACACCGATATTATGGCAAAAGCACTCTCGAAATCACAGTTGGCCGCCTTAATCGCCGAAAAAGCTGAGATACCCAAGAAAAAAGCCGGGGAAATCCTCGAACACGTTGCTGAACTCGCATATAAGCACGCGAAGAATACGTTCACACTGCCGGGCATCGGCAAATTGGTTCTGCGTGATCGCGCCGCCCGCACTGGCCGCAATCCCAAGACCGGGGAGACCATCCAGATTCCCGCCAAGCGCGTTGTTAAATTCCGCGTGGCCAAGGCTGCCAAGGACGCAATCCTCGGCTCCAAGTAAGCAGAGAATTTAATTTAGTGAAGCGCCCTGAAATCTTTCAGGGCGCTTTTTTTATCTAAAAATTTGGCGTAGCCGCCGAATGAGAACCCTGAAAGGGTTCACGATATTAGCCCAGGGTAACCCCGAAAGCTTTCGGGGCACCCCGGGTATATCGTCTTAAAAATAAACCGCCAATTGCGAAGCCGCGCGAAAGCGCGAATCTTATTTGCGGATATTTTGAAGAGAACTCATCACGGGCAGAGCATTGCCTTTGCCCATCTTTGCGCTAAAATTCACTGGTATGCAACCGGAGAAGCTTACACTCAAATCACAGGAGGCGCTGCAGGAGGCACAAAACATCGCGCGCTTTTTTTCACACCAGGAAATCGACGGCGAACACCTGATGCTGGCGCTGATTTCCCAGACGGACAGCCTTATTCCCGATTTGCTCCAGCGCGTCGGCGTGCCCGGCGACCGCCTGAAACCGGATTTGGAAGCCGAACTCCAGCGCCGCCATAAGGTCCAGGGCGGCGACGTCTTCATGGGCTCAACGCTCAAAAAGGTCCTCGACGCCGCGCAATCCGAGGCCACCAAACTCAAAGACGATTACGTTAGCACCGAACATTTGTTGCTCGGCCTGATTGACGACGGCGGCTCATCACTCAAGAAAATTTTCCAGAAGCATGGCCTCAAGCACGACGCCGTCCTGCGTGTGCTCGCCGAGTTGCGCGGCAACCAGCGCGTCACTGATCCCACGCCAGAAGACAAATTCCAGGCGCTCGAAAAATACGGACGTGACCTCACGGCGCTGGCGCGGCAGGGCAAGATTGACCCGGTCATCGGACGCGATGAAGAAATCCGCCGCGTCATGCAGGTGCTCACGCGCCGCACGAAAAACAATCCCGTGCTCATCGGCGAACCCGGCGTCGGCAAAACCGCCATCGCTGAAGGCCTCGCCCGCCGCATTGTCAGCGGCGACGTACCGGAATCGCTGAAGAACAAGCGGCTCGTGGCCATGGATTTGGGCGCGATGATTGCCGGCGCGAAGTATCGCGGCGAATTTGAAGACCGCCTCAAAGCCTTCCTCAAGGAGATTGTCGCCTCCGAAGGCAAAATTATTTTGTTCATCGACGAACTGCACACGCTCGTGGGTGCGGGTGCAGCGGAAGGCGCCACCGACGCCGCTAACATCATGAAACCACAGCTTGCACGCGGCGAACTGCGCTGCGTCGGGGCCACGACGCTCGACGAATATCGCAAGCACATCGAAAAAGATCCGGCGCTGGAACGCCGCTTCCAGCCCGTCATGGTCAATGAGCCAGGCGTCGAAGCCACCATCGCCATTCTGCGCGGGCTCAAGGAACGCTACGAAGTCCATCATGGCGTGCGCATCCAGGATTCCGCGCTCGTGGCCGCCGCCCAACTGTCCCATCGCTACATCACCGACCGCTTTTTGCCGGACAAAGCCATTGACCTCGTAGACGAAGCCGCGTCCCGCATCAAGATGGAACTCGATTCCAAGCCCACGGAACTCGACCAGCTCGACCGCCAGATTTTGCAACTTGAAATCGAACGCACGTCTTTGGCCAAAGAAAAAGATCCCGCCAGCAAAGAACGGCTGAAGCGCTTGGATGTAGAAATCGCCAACCTGAAAGACAAGTCCAAGGCCCTTACCGCCCAATGGCAGAACGAAAAAGCCGCCGTCAATGCCGTCAGCGTCGTGCAAACGCAATTGGAGCAGGCCAAGCTCGAATTGGAACAGGCCCAGCGCAAAGGCGATTTGTCCAAATCAGCGGAGATTCAGTACGGTAAAATTCCCGAGCTGGAAAAGAAGCTCGCCACCATCGAAAAACAATCTGCGCAGGCCGCGCGCAACACCTTGCTCCGCCAGGAAGTGACGGAAGAAGACATCGCCCGTGTGGTCGCGTCATGGACGCATATCCCCGTTTCCCGGATGCTCGAAGGCGAACGCCAAAAGCTCATTAAGATGGAAGAGCGCCTGGCGCAACGCGTCATCGGCCAGAAGGCCGCCATCAAGGCCGTGTCTGACGCCGTCCGTCGCGCGCGTAGCGGCCTGCAGGACCCGAACCGCCCCATCGGCTCCTTTATTTTTCTCGGCCCCACCGGCGTGGGCAAGACCGAGACCGCCCGCGCCCTCGCGGAATTTTTGTTCGATGACGAAAACGCCATGGTCCGCATTGACATGAGCGAATACATGGAGAAACACACCGTCGCCCGGCTCATCGGCGCGCCGCCCGGCTACGTCGGTTACGAGGAAGGCGGCCAATTAAGCGAAGCCGTGCGCCGCCGCCCCTATTGCGTGGTGCTGTTCGACGAGATCGAAAAGGCCCATCCCGACGTCTTCAATGTCCTGCTTCAGGCCCTCGACGATGGCCGGCTCACCGATGGCCAGGGCCGCACCGTGGATTTCAAGAACACCATCATCATCATGACCAGCAACATCGGCTCGCCCATTATCCAGGAATATTTCATGGATGGCAAAACGACCGTCGGCGCGCGCCAGACCATGGAAGACAAAGTGATGTCCGAACTAAAAAAACATTTCCGCCCCGAATTTCTCAATCGCGTGGACGACGTCATCATCTTCCAAAGCCTCGATGAAGAGGAACTCTCGAAGATCGTCGAAATCCAAATCGCTCGCCTGGAAAAACGCCTCGCACAGCAAAACCTGACCCTCGACGTGGACGCCGGCGCGAAGAAACTGCTGGCCCAGGAAGGCTACGATCCGCAATTCGGCGCCCGCCCCCTCAAACGCGCCGTACAGGATAAATTGCTCAATCCTCTGTCCCTTCGCCTGCTCGAAGGCGAATTCAAACCCGGCGATAAAATTAAAGTCACCGCCAAGGACGACGAATTGGTATTTTCAAAAAAATAACGCCTGGACCTGGTAGCATCATGTATGCACAGGATCCCATTCGAGGATTATTTTACTTTTAGGCATTGTCAGGAAGTCATAAGTCGTTCCTATTTTTGCAGGGCTGCCAAAGAAAAAAGCCGAAAAGTCATGCCGCCATCCCCTCTTATCTTCTATAACAATGGTTTGGTATAAAAAAAACATTCCATAATCAAAATGAACCTCCTGTACTTTCCCTTCGGTTTGCAACAAAGAAGCGCGTCCATTATGGATAACACCCATACTCTCAGTTACCTCTGGGTACGTACAAAAATAAAGAAAGAATATTGCAAAACATATCACCAAAATTCTGACGATTCTTTCTTTGATTAGCCATCGACGTTCCTGCCCCTCTTTCGGTCGAGTTTTAGAAAAGTTGGCCTTAGGATTTAGACCCCATATAAAAGCGCAAATATTTATAAGCAATAAGTATCCAGTTATAGCCACCAGACGACTTTTCCACTCTTCTTTTATAAAAAGGAAACTCAAGAGCGGAACGACAAAGACCACAAGCCACGTATATTTTCGCAGCTTAGATTTCTTTGGGCTGGCTTTAGCATGATTCATAACTTTAGCTCGACCAAATCTCCTTTATCGTTAGTGTAGGGATTTAAGTTGCTGGCTATCAACAGTGTAAGGTCTTTTCAAAAAATGTAGGGGATTGTGTAGTGGTTTAGGTTGTTGATTATCAACGATGTAGGGTTTGTAGGGGGTTTCCGGAGATATGCTATATCACAAACGGCACCAGCGCCCTCACCTGTTTCCGATACTCCCCATACTCCGGAAAATGCTGCATCATGACCGTTTCCTCCTGCTTGAGTTTTATCCACAGGCCAATGCCGACAATGACCAGCCCCAGCCAGAAATGCAGCCGCCCAAATTGGATCGCCTGCGCCGAGCACATCATGAGAATAGCTGTATAAATCGGATGCCGCACAAACCGATACGGCCCTTTGCGGATGAGTTGATGCCCTTCTTTGAATTGCACATTGCTGCTCCAGTTGCTCCCCAGCGTCCATCGCGACCATAACGCCAGCGCCAACCCAGCCACGCACACCACCGCACCGGCATATCGCGTATAAATGGTATCGGGCGTTAGTTCGAGCGTCATCGGCGGACGCCACACTCGATATGTGCCAATCATGATACCGCCGATAACCACCGGCAGCCGGTAGCTCAAAGAAGAAGCAAAGCTCTTGCGCTCCGCCGTCGCTTTAACGCGGGAAGCAGTGGCCAGCCAATAGACAATAAACGCTATCCAGCAGCCAATGATAATGAGACCGTAAACGGGCATCCCTGATTCGCATCATGCTTGCAGCATTCCCGTGCGAATTCAAGCTATCCCGGCAATAGGACATTGATAGAAGTTATGAATGATGCGAAGCGAGAATTTTGGCTCTGAGCGAAGTTTTTGCGAGGATACATGCCCGTAGCTGCCTGCAACCAAGCCAAAAGAATGCCCAAAGCCAAAAAAATCGATTCTGAAAGGCCGCCGCGGACGCCACTGGAGCGGGGAAATGCCCCTACTTCAGGGCTTTTTCCACCGCCTGGAGCAATTGCTCGGCATCAAACGGCTTGGACAGCGTTTCGTTCGCGCCCAATTGTTTGGCCATCTTCAGGCAAATATCCGCCGCCGCCCAGCCGGCCTTGGCGATGGCGATGAATTTAGGCGGCACCGCCGCGCGCCGTAATTCCGAGAAAGTTTCAAACCCGTCATAGTCCGGCAAAAGCAATTCGATGACTACCAGGTCAAACGGGCTTTGCCGGTGCAGCGAAAGCGCCTCCGCGCCGCTGGCCGTGCGCGTAATCTTATAACCTTTGCCCACCAGCAGCCCCAGCATCCCCTGCGTCTCAGTATCATCATCCAGCACGAGGATGCGTTTAGGCGGCAACTGGCGCACAACGCCCGGATTCGCCGGTGTCAACCCGGAGCGGGCCGGTTCTTTCGATTCCCTCTCCAGCAACAGGCGCAGCGCGAGCAAATTTTCTTTCAGGATAAATCCCACCGCGCCCTCAGTGCGGGCCCGGTCGCGGAATTGTGGTTCATTAAAAGAGGTGACGATGATCACCCGCGCTTCCGGATGCACTTCCTTGATGCCCTTGATCGTTTCAAAGCCGTCCATGCCGGGCATTTTGACGTCCATGGTAATCCAATGGGGCCGGAAATCCCGCGCGCGATCAATCGCCTCCTGGCCCGTCGCGCATTCCTGGAAGGTCATCCCCGGGATGGTCAAAAAACTGCGGATCAATTCACGCGCATTGGCCTGATCGTCCACAATCATCAATCTTGTGCTCATACTTATTGTCACAGCCTCTCAATATGAGCGATACCGCAATGTTACGTAATTGTTGCCAACACATAATTTTGCATCCGTAGGTCCCCCTATTTTTCTAGGTGGAACTACGTAGATGGAATTGAAGAACCCTTAACCAGAATGACTGAATTGAAGCGTTTCGCCTAAAGAAGTGAACGGTTTTCGAGCGCGAATTGGAGTAGGCTATGGCTCCCGCGCAGGTCCAGTTTGGAAGAAATGTTGGTGCGATGCGCCTCTACTGTGCGGGGACTGATGAAAAGTTCAGCCGCAATTTCCCGGCTGGTTTTTTTCTCGGCAATCAGTTTCAAAATGCGCAGTTCCGCCTTGGTTAGATGGTCCAGGCCGGGCTTCTCCTTGGCCAGCTGTTCCGTTCGATGACGCCGCCGGACCAAATAACCGGAGATAGAGGAACTCAGGTAATGTTCCCCTTCAGCGACGGCCGCCACTGCCTTCACGATTTCCTCCACGGCGTTTTCTTTGAGAACAAATCCCATTGCGCCGTAATCCAGCGCGCGATTACACAGCGCTTCATCCTTATGCATCGTGAGCATGACGACACGCGTCGGCGAATTCATCGCCCGGAGTTGCTGCGCAATTTCCAAACCGCCCACGCCCGGCAGGTTGACATCCAGGATAGCCACATCCGGCTTCTTTTCCTTGATCAGTTGCAACGCTTGTTCCCCGTCACCAATTTCACCAATCAACTCAAAACGCTCGTCCTCTTTGATAACCTGGCGCAACCCGCCCCGGACCAGGGGATGGTCGTCCACGATTAAAATTTTGGTACGGTGTTTCACCAGATAAGGAATGGCCGATGAGCAACATTCCACCGCAGTTTTACTCCGGTCTGGGAGAAATGGGAATGATTATTTCAACGCGCGTCCCTTTGCCCGGCGTAGAATCCATTTTCAGGCGCCCGCCAATAATCCGCGCGCGTTCGGCTATGTTCTTCAATCCCATGCCTTTGCCCTTTTCGCCCTGGTTGAAACCCTGCCCATCATCCGCCATGACCAGGCGGATCTCATGTAAATCACGTTCCAGGGAAATGTGCGCGCTCTTGGCTTGGGAATGTTTCAGGATATTATTCAAGCCTTCCTGGACTACCCGGTAAAGATTCGCCGCTGTGTCACGCGGAAATGCGTCATCCACCATGTCGAATTTGGCTTCGACAGCTATTCCCCCGGCATTGCCCACGCTCTCAATCAGGGCGTTCAAAGCGCCCGTCAGGCCCAGGTGGTCCAATTGATACGGATGTAAGTCCTGCGAGATCCGCCGCATTTCCGCGATAGCATCGGACGTCGTCTCGCTGATGGTCTCAATTTCTTTGCGTGTGTCGGCAGCCAGTTTTTTTTGCAACAGCACCAGTTGCGCATGGTTCTTGATGAGAGAAAGGCTTTGCCCAAGGCTGTCGTGCAGTTCGCCGGCGATGCGCTCGCGCTCGGCTTCCTGCGAAGCAATCAATTGGAGCGTGTATTCCGCGCGCGCGCGTTGCTCGCGTTCGATCGCCTGTTCCCGCTCAGTGATATCCAGCAGCAAACTGACAAAATAATCCGGCGAACCGTCGGGCTTGCGGACGCAACGGGCGGAAATCGTGGCATAGATGATCTGTCCGTCCTTGCGAATGAGGCGCTTATTAATCGTATAGGCGTCGATCTTTCCCGCCACCGTCTGTTCAAAGACGGATTCATTGGGCTTCATATCCTCCTGGTAAGTTAATTCAGCCCAGGTTTTTTTGAGCAGCTCTTCCCGCGTATAGCCAAGAATGCGGGTATACTCGTCATTCACAGCCAGGATTCGCATCTCCCGAGAGGTGATGGCAAAGCCCACCGAGGCCAGTTCAAAGTAACTGCGGAAACGTTTCTCGCTCTCGCGCAACGCCTCCTCGGCGCGTTTGCGGTCGGTAATATCATTCACCACGCGTAACACGCACGCACGGCCACCCAGTTCAATTGATTCTGCGCTGTACAATATCGTCAAAACCCTTCCGTCGCGCGCCCGCACCTGGACCTCGCGATTCCGGATGCGGTCGTCCTCCTTCAGGGAGGTGCGCATCTGCTCAAGGGCTTCCGTGTTTGGAAGGATGCCCAGTTCGAGGGGAGAACGGCCAACGGATTCCTCGCGGGAGAAGCCAAAAATCTTTTCGTGGGCCTCGTTCACTTCCAGGTAGCGGCCCGTTTCCAAATCCGTGATGGACATCGAATCCGGGCTGGTATGAAACGCTTTGGAAAATTTTTCTTCTGATTCGCGCAGCGCCTGTTCCACTTTCTTGCGCCCGGTGATGTCCCGCAACGCCGTCATTCGCACCGTCCGGCTGCCTATGTGCATCATCTTCGCGCGCGCTTCGGCAATAAAAGAAGTGCCGTCTTTGCGCAGCAGCCAGTGTTCATAATTCACTTCGCGTCCTTCGCGAATGGATTCAGCGACCGCCACACGCGATTCCGGCGCCACCAGTTCGATAACTTCCCGCCCGATCATTTCCTCACGCTCGTAGCCAAACATTTTAAGCATCTGGTCGTTCACGTCCAGGATGTGGCCGTTCTCGGTAATGGCAACGCCTTCAAACGAAGCGTTGGTCAGGTTTCGAAAGTGTTCCTCGCTCTCGCGCAGTCTCGCTATAGCCTGGTCACGCTCTTTCAACACGATGGCCGGAACGAGGGAAACCAGGACCGCCATCGCCAAAACTGTCTGCAACGCGAAAACAAACTCGCTGGAGGAAACTACCGTGGCCGGCAGGCCAAAAAAAGGTTGTGCCGTGGAAAAGGACAGCACGATCGCCGTATAAAGACAGATGGCCGTAGCGCCATGCCGGCCAAAACGGAGCCCCGCCCAAAGCAAAAAAGGAATCGCCGGGGATTTATTGGGAGACATCACCCCGCGGTCCCAAACCAATAAATACCAGAGGTAAACGCTAAGTCCCGCGAGAAGCACAGCAGCTTCCACATATTTTTTCCGGGAATTAAAAACCTCGCGATATCCATTCGCCGGGGAAAACCATGTCAGGATAAACGGCGCCAGGACCAAGATGGCCATGACGTCGCTGCCCCACCATACTGCCCATGAGCGCGCAAACGAATGGCTAATGCCAAAATGCACCAGCGCGCCCGCGCCAATGGCTGCGCTCGCCATGGAGTTGATTACCGCGCCGAAAACCATCAACCCGATAAATTCCCTGAGCGTTTTCAAGGAGGGGCAATCCGCTACGAACGTGCGCACCATCCAGGCACCGAGGAAAATTTCCACCAGGTTCGCACCGCAGAAAAAAACCGCGATCGCAGGGCTGGTCTTGTGAACCAAGTCAAAGAGGTAATTGGCGGGGAGAACGGCCAGCAGCAGCCACGGCCAGTCCCGTGTCCGGTTCAGCAGCAACACGGCCACGGATAAGCCTGCCGGCATCCAAAAACTGACATACGTGGCGCCTCGCACGGATAAGCAACTGCCGGCTAGGGCGCAGACAAAATAGGCCACACCGAACAACACCGCCCGCTGCCACAAAGAAGACGTCCATTTGCGGGCAAATTCGGTTACCTGTGCAACTGTCATGAAAACAAATGCCTCTTAAAGCCTGTTGTACCTGTTATAAGTGAAGCGGACTAAAAACCAAGTAAAAACAATTCACACGCAGCTCGCTTTGAGCCGGCGTGTGATGAATAAACCTGCTGCGGTACGGATTTTACTGCCCCATCGTAAGCACGGCGCGAAACCGTGCTTTGCCGCTCATCATGCGTTCGTAGCCTTCCGCAACCCGTTCGAGCGGAAAAACTTCATTCATCGAACGCACGCCGGTGAGGGCGCTAAACTTGAGCGTATCCTGCGAATCGGAGGCATTGCCTGAATACCACCCCTTCACCGAACGCTGGCCCGTGATCAAAACCAATGGCGAAATAGTGATGGATTGGGCAGCTCCGACGACTAATAACATGCCGTTCATGGCCAAACCACCCTGCACAGCAGCCATGGCATCGCCGGCGGTAACGGTGGCGAGAATGACGTTTGCGCCGCCAAGTTTTTGCAACTCCGCTGCCGGGTCTTGCGCCTGGCTGTCGATGTATTGGTGTGCGCCCAATTGGCGGGCGAGCGCTTCCTTGTCTTTGCCGCGCGCGATGCCAATCGTTTTAAAGCCCATCTTCACCGCGTATTGCACACCCAAATGGCCAAGGCCGCCCAGGCCCAGCACCGCCACAACATCGCCCGCGCGGGCGGGGCTGTTGCGCAATGCGTTATACGTCGTAATCCCCGCGCACATCAGAGGTGCGGCGTCCACCGGGGATAAATCGTCCGGCACGCTCGCCACGGCGATGGCCGGCGCCACCATATATTCCGCGTAACCACCGTCGAAGGAAATGCCCGTGACTTGCAGCGACACAGTACAGCCAAAGAAATAACCTTTGCGGCAATTATCGCAGGTACCGCAGTTGTTCCCATGCCAACCCACGCCCACCCGCTGGCCGGGTTTCCATTGCGAGACACCCGCGCCCACCGCATCCACGACGCCCACGACTTCGTGCCCGGGTATGCGTGGATATTGGATGCCGGGCCAATGGCCTTCCTTGACCAGCGAATCGCTGTGGCAAATGCCGCAGGCCTGCACCTTGATGCGCACCTGGCCGGCAGCGGGTTGGGGGATTTCACGTTCCACAAGTTCAAAAGCTCCGCCGGGGCGGGAAATTTGGGCAGCACGCATTTTTGGCATAAATAATCTCCTGTTTAATTTTTGAAACGAACCGTCGCCAATCTAACACGTCCCGGCCGGTTGACAATGGCCGAAAAACTTATGGACACTCCGGTTATCCCTGAATTACTATCAATGCAATTCTCAGCAAAGTTTAACGAAAAGATCCTATGGACCTTAAGGTCGTCTGTTATTGCGGCCAGAAATATAAATTCGACGTCCAGCCAGTAGACGGGCGCATGCCCCATGCAGTCAGTTGCCCTGTTTGCGGTGTGGATGGAACGCCGCTCGCAAACCAGCTTATCTCCCAGCAACTCGCTTCCAGCAGCGCGCCTCCGCCTGTTCAGGCCATGGTCGCCCCGATACCTGCTATGATAACTCCGCCGCCTCCCATGGCTGTACCCGCATCCGCCATGGCCGCGCCGGCACCCATGCCACCCGCGCCCGCCCCTGCGAGTGGACTTAAAATTAATATCGCCCGGCCGGCGGCGCCGGATGTTCCGCCCCCACTGCCTTCCTCTTCCGTACCGCCTCCGCTCGGCGCACCAAGACCGATGGCGCCTCTTCGGCCTGCCGTTGCGGCAAAAGCGGAGCAGAAAGAGTACAACCAGGGGCTGGGAATCCTGGGCGCATTCCTCGGAGCAGCCGTCGGTGGCGGATTGACCTATGGATTTTATGCGATGACTGATTTCCGATTCCCCTTGATGGGCACCGCCATTGGGATATTGGCGGGAGTCGGCGCCCGGGTATTGGCCCGCGGCACAGATACTACTCTGGGAGCTATCGCCGCTGCCTTTGCTCTGGTGGCGGTCGTTGCGGCCCTTTTCTTTATGTATGGGGGTTTTCCTGTGTCCGGAATTTTCACGATCGCCGTCTCCGCCTACTTCGCCTATCGGATTGCGTCTTGAACGAACTCACCGCATCAGCGGTTCGAATTTGGCTTTAACCGCTGGAACCGTTCCGCGAATAAAAAGTAAACGCCCGGGCCGAAGCAAAGCAGCATCACGGAAATCCCCGTCGCAATTCCCCAAAACGTCCCGAGCGGCGCGCAACAATCATCGCGCCGCCGCACAATCACGTGGCTCGGCACGGCCACAAGCAATTCCAAAATGCTCCCGCGCAACAGCCAGCGCATTAAGCGTTTGATCATTGCATCCGGGGCATCCGCCCGCGCGGCACGGCGGAAAATGAACGCCCAGAGAAACCACGAAGCCAGCAGTGGCCACAACAAAGTGAAGATGGTTTCATGGTTATTCGGCGGGAGATGATGCGCAGAATCATGAAACGCGTTGTAAATCCAGATCAGCCAATTCTGTGAATCAAAAATATTCAAGCCCTTGTCACGGAAAATGGCGCAGAGGAGAGAAAGAATTCCGGCAAGAAATAAATTACCGAGGAGGAAGGTGCCGACGATAAGCGGGACTTTTAATTTCCGCCGTGACGGCAGCCGGCGCTCGGAAATATCGATCGGTACCAGGAGCAATAACACCTGCCCCGCTACCAGCACCGCCAGCCATATCCAGTAGCCCCAGTAGAAATAAGTGTCCACGGCCTGCTGGACGGGAAAATTTTTGCCGCAGAACGCGGCGTAAACGACCGGGAACGTCAGCAGCAAAAGTGCTGCGACATAAATGACGACCGTGAGAAATGCCCAGCGTTTCATGAGGTTTAAGGATTAAACCCCCGCCGGGCGCCAGCAGCAACGAAAAATTATTCGGCCTTGGCCTTCTTCTCTGACTTCCCTTTCGCCGGCTTCTCACCTTTGGCAGCGGGGGATTTCTTCTCTTTTTCCTCGGGAGCCGCTTCGGCCTTTTCCGTCTCGCGCTTGCCATGGCCGCGCTTTTCCGTCTTCGGCTTCCGGGTCTCGTCGGCTTTCTCCGCAGGCGCGGCCGCCGGGGCAGCCACACCGCTCAGGCTCTGCACCTGCACTTTGAGCGTGCTCTTGACGTCCGCATGCAAATGCAATTCGATTTCGTACTCGCCAATCGCCTTGATCGGATGCTCCAGGTGGATTTTCTTTTTATCCAGCGTGATGTCAAATTGGTGCTTCAACTCGTCGGCAATCATGCCGGACGTCACCGAGCCGAACATCTTGCCGTCTTCGCCCGTCTTGACCTTGAGGACGCAGATCAATTTCTGCACGCCCTTGGCCAGTTCGGTCATCGTGTTGAACTCATGCGCTTCGCGCTCGGCGCGTTTGCGCTTGAGGGCTTCGATGTGCTTGCGGTTCGCCTGCGTCATCGGGATGGCCAGGCGCTGCGGGAAAAGGAAATTGCGCGCGTAGCCGGGCGCGACTTTGACCTGGTCGGACTCGGCGCCGAGGCCGACGATATTGTGAGTGAGGATAACTTCAGTCTTCATAAAAGTAACGGGAATGGTTAACGGATAAAAAAATATTAAAACGGAACATCATCGTCCTGCGGCGGTTCGGCATCAGGAGATTCGGGAGGAGGCGTCGAAGCCGAGGGCGAACGGGCCGGCGCACCGCCGCCGTCACCGCCACCGCGATTGCCGGAATCAAGGAACGAAAAGCTTTCGAGCACGACCTTCAATTTGCTTTGCTTCTGCTTCGTATTTTTGTCTTCCCACGTGTCCTGTTTGAGGCGGCCTTCCACGAGCAACGGACGGCCTTTTTTCATGTATTGGGAAATGACTTCCGCCTGGCGGCCCCAGACATCCACGTCCACAAAACTCACTTCTTCTTTTTTCTCGCCACCTTCGCCGCTCGTAAACGTGCGGTTGACGGCCAAAGTGATGCGCGCGACCGCGGTGCCCTTGGGCGTATAGCGCAACTCCGGATCCCGGGTCAAATTACCCGCGATAATCACTTTGTTGAAGTTGGCCATAGGACGTTCCGCTTAAATTATTATTACTTCGCCGCCAGTTTCGGCTCGGGCGATTCCGTGAACATCACGCGAAACACTTCCTCGTTCAGCGAGAACTTGGTGTTCAACTGCGAGATGATGGCCGGCGTGCCGTTAAAAATCACGTTCGCGTAAAAGCCGGCGTTGTGCTTCTTGTCCGCCACGCGCGCAAAATGCTTCCGGTCCATCTTCTGCACCGTTTCCACTTTGCCGCCGGCGCCGGAAATCTCCGCGGAAATCTTGTCAAGGATGTCCTTGGCGCCGTCTTCGCGCCCGGCCGTATTCAATATAAACAAACCTTCGTATCGTTTCATTTCGTCTTTCAATCAGCGGTTATCCGCTTTTCAAGGCTTCTCTTCCACAGTTCCGTTGAACTGCATTGCTTTTTCCAATCCGGCTTCCAGCCAGGTTTCCACCTGCCCGGCTGCCCGGTCCAAAACTTTTTCCATCAACCCGTTCTCGGCGGTGTCAAACCGCCCGAGCACATGGTTCGTGATCTCGCGCAAGTTATCCTTGCGCCCGATGCCGATCTTCAGCCGCGCAAACTCGCGCGACGCCAAATGCTGCTCGATGGACTCCAGCCCGTGGTGTCCGCCGCTGCTGCCACTTGGCCGCAACCGCACCGTGCCGAGCGGCAAATCCGCATCGTCCACCACCACAATCAATCGCCCCAGCGGCAACTGATAAAAATTCGCCATCGCCCCAACCGTCTCGCCACTCGCGTTCATGAACGTCTGCGGCTCGCACAACAAAATTCGTTTGCCGTTGCGGCTGGCCTTCGCCACTCGCGCGCGAAATTTCTTTTCGGCCGTCCAATCGCACCGCCATTTCGCCGCCAGCGCGTCTGCCAGCATAAAACCCGCGTTGTGACGCGTCCGGGCATACTCCGCGCCCGGGTTCCCCAAACCCACTATGAGAAACGTATCTTCCATGTGAGCGATATGCGCCGGGGCCAACGCCAGACCGTTGCGCCAGGCAACGGTTCGCAAAAATTATTTCTTCTTCTCGGCTTTGGCGGCTTCGGGCTTGGCCTCGGCCTTTTTGTCGCCTGCCGGAGCCTTGGCATCCGCTTTGGCCGGGGCTTTCTCGCCCGCCTTGGCTTCGCCTTCCGTGCCGTCTTCCTTCTTTTCCTTCGTCATCTCGACGTCGCCTGCTCCCTTGGCATCGCCTGCCGCAGCCGGTTCTTCTTCCGCGCGTGGCGGCGTCACCGAAACCACCGGCAACTTCTTGTCGCCGATAATTTCCACGCCAGCCGGCGGTGTGATTTCGCCGATATGAATCGTTTTATTGATTTCCAGCGCCGTCACATCGATGAGAATCTGTTCCGGCAAATCCTTCGGCAGACAGCGCACTTTCAATTTAAACAACACGTGCTCCAGCACCCCGCCGCTGTTCTTTACGCCGGCCGCTTCGCCCGTCGTTTCCACCGGTACCGATACCGTGACCTTTTCGTTCTCGGCCACTTCATGGAAATCCACGTGCAACACCTTGCCGTCAATCGGATGGTGTTGGATTTCCTGCACCAGCGCCAGGCGCTTGGCCCGCGCGTCATTTTCCACCGATAAATCCACCAGCATGTTTTCTGACGCATGCCCGTGGATGAGATCGGTGATTTCGCGCGTAATGATTTCGAGATTTTGCGGCGCGCCCTGGCGGCCGTAGATCGTCGCCGGCACGCGGCCGGTCGAGCGCAAGTGTTTGGTTTTGCGGCCACGCGTCAGCGTGCGCGGAAATGCTTTCAACGGAACTGATTTCATTTTCTTAAACTGTTTTGCCGGCGCTAACTCGTGCGCCCGCCTTTAAACTCAAATAGCGAATTCACCGACGAATTACTGTTAATTCGTTTGATAGCTTCGCCCAATAATCCCGCCACCGACAACGT
Organism: Pseudomonadales bacterium; assembly: GCA_035500235.1. Taxonomy (GTDB): domain Bacteria; phylum Verrucomicrobiota; class Verrucomicrobiia; order Limisphaerales; family UBA11358; genus UBA11358. The sequence continues at coordinate 26,600 of DATJXK010000261.1, forward strand.
CGTTATCTTCACACCGTCAATAGGCGGGCGTTGGACTGTATCAGTTGTTATCAATTCGTCAATGCTTGATTTTCGTAATCTTTCGATGCCCATCGGGCCCAAAATCGCATGGGAAACACACGATAATATCTGTTTTGCCCCCTTTTTCTTCAATAAAGTCGCCGCCTCCGTCAATGTCCCCGCCGTCTCCGTCAGGTCATCCACCAGCAAAATATTCTTCCCCTTAATCTCCCCGATCACCGCCATGCTCTCCACTTCCGTCGCACTTTTACGCCGTTTCGCCACGATCGCCAGGTCCGCATCCAGCACCTGCGCGTACGCATGCGCCATCTTCAGCCCCCCCGTATCCGGGCTCACCACCACCAAATTCGTCAACTTCTTCTTCTTCAAATAATCATACATCACCGGCGCCGCATACAAATGATCCACCGGGATATCAAAAAAACCCTGGATCTGCTGCGCGTGCAAATCCATCGCCAGGATGCGATTGGCCCCTGCCGCCACCAACAGATTCGCCACCAGCTTCGCCGTGATCGGCACCCGCGGCTGATCCTTACGATCCTGCCGCGCATAACCGTAAAACGGCATCACCGCCGTAATCCGCTTCGCGCTCGCCCGGCGCAACGCATCAATCATGATGAACAACTCCATCAAATTATGATTCGTTGGCGGCGCCGTCGGCTGCACCACAAACACCTCTTCCCCGCGGACATTCTCCTCGATCTTGACAAACGTCTCCCCGTCCGGAAACGGTTTGATCGTGCATTTGCCCAATTCCATCCCAATGGATTGGCAAATGGCCCGGGCCAGGGGTTCATTGGCAGTGCCGCTGAAAATTTTCACAGATAAATAGGATTAAGATAAAAAACCCGCCGCTGCCGGCGGGAAAATTGCAACAGAATTGTAACAATTCAAAAGCGACTCCTGCAAGCCAAATCGTTTTTGAAGGTGGGTATTTAACCTGCAACCCGCAACCTTCAACATTTAACTGAGCAAGGCAGGGCGCACCGACTCCCCTCGCCCCGCTCAACGGGGAGACTTGAGCCGCTTGGGGAACGGCGAAAGGAATTTGTTCCGCGCAGCGGAACGAAGGCCTGCAAGGCCGAGCGAGCGGGCGCGAGCGAGTCAGCGTTGGGGTGAGGGGATAAAATATGCCCGTGTCAGCCAGCCTTGCAGTAGCCTTAGGGAAGGCAGATCCCCTGACCGCCATTAAAAGAAAGCTCAAGCCCCGCCGCAGGCGCTGAAACAGGTAGGGACATCGCACCACACGTGTGTGCAACTGAAAACCCCAGCGGGGTGACCTATTTGTAGAACCACCGGCCCCAATACAACCCACCCTCCTCTCCCGCTTGCCGCGGCGGAACATCGTAAAGACGGGCGACGGGACACGCGCAGCCCGCCAATGGAGGGCGAGCGCATCTAAAGGTGGAAAACGTTACGCAGCATCTTTAAAACACTCAGCAAAAAAGATGACCGACACTGGATTGACATTTTGCTTGCTGTATTGAATAAATGAAGTACGGGCTGGACCTGTTAACATGAAAAGGCTAATTTTCCGTCGTGAACGCACACAAACCAATCATTTCTTTGTTTTCAGGGGCGATGGGTTTGGATTTAGGACTTGAAGCCGCAGGTTCTGGTTTACGAACGGCAGTTGCAGTTGAACTTGATCGCTTTGCCGTTGACACGATACGTTTGAACCGACCAAAGTTGCCCATAATTAACGCCCCCATTCAGACAGTCACTACAAAAGAAATTCTTAAACAAGCCGGATTAAAGGTAGGGGAAGCATTTCTCGTTACAGGCGGACCTTGTTGCCAAAGTTTTAGCACCGCTGGCAAACGAGAATCTTTAGGCGATAAAGAACGTGGCGGCTTATTCCGTCATTTCAAGCGTGTTGTACGTGAAGCACGACCACGTTTTTTCGTGATGGAAAACGTAAAGGGAATCTTATCGGCCGCTGTGCGCCATAGGCCTTTGAATAAGCGAGGGCCAGGGTGGTCGCCTCTATCACGCGATGAAGAATTAGGATCAGCCTTACGGGTAATTCGCCGAGAGCTATCAGATTTGGGCTATTATGTTATTTTCGGTTTGTTTAATTGTGCGGATTACGGCGTCCCGCAAAAACGATACCGAGTTGTGTTTATCGGCAGTCGTGACGGTGAATTGATTGAACTCCCCCCGCCGACCCATGCGGAATATGCCAATGGAAAAGTTGAATGGGTCACACTTCGAAATGCGTTGGAGAACTTCCATGAAAAAAAAGCTGAATTTACTGAATTTACTCCCGAAAGACGTGGGCTTTTAGAACGTCTGAACTCAGGCCAAAACTGGACGGATCTACCCAAAAAATTTCATCAGCGGGCTTTGGGTGCGGCATATATATCTTGGGGTGGTAGATGTGGCTTTTGTCGTCGTTTGGCCTGGGATGAACCCTCTCCCACGTTGACGACGGCCCCAGATGGGCGGGCCACGATGCTATGCCATCCGACTAAAATGCGGCCACTCACGGTTGGCGAATACGCCCGACTACAACAATTCCCTGCTCATTGGCAATTTGTCGGATCTATTCGGCGGAAGTATACACAAATTGGCAACGCTGTACCAACAGGGTTAGGAACCGCCATCGGAAAAACGCTTTTAAAAACTACTAGGTCAACTTCGAAAGTTGGTTTGCCAAAAGAAGCAAAAAAACGTCGCGGACAAGTCATTTGTCCCGATCCAATTTTGGACAAACGTTTGAAAAACCGTCCAAAAACAATGTTGCATCCGCCACGATTAAGAAGGTATTCCAACCCGGAAGCTGCTCGCGCTTGGCTTCTTAAAAAAGCAGCATAACCAATAAATGTGGAGAAAAGCCTTAAAGCAAAATTGCCATCCGGGAAATTTACTAACGTGTCCGCAGTTCGTTCGCGTACGATGGCAGCGATTCGTGGAAAACACAATAAGACAACCGAATTGGCTCTCAGAATGGCCTTAGTTCGTGCCAGACTTAAGGGATGGAAACTTCATGCGTTGGAATTACCAGGAAAACCAGATATTATATTCTGGCAAAAGAAATTAGCGGTATTCGTGCATGGATGTTTCTGGCATGGGTGTAGATATTGCGGCCATATTCCCAAAACACGCCGTTCTTTTTGGCACGCAAAAATTACCCGTAACAAGCGGCGTGACGAATTGAATCTCCGTAAATTGAAACAAATTGGTTTTCGCGTTCTTTGCATTTGGGAGCATAACCTTAAAAAAGGAGCTAACTCAAATGTCGTCATAAAACGAATCACGCGGGCGATTTTCTAATTACTTGTGGCACCAATAATTTTAAACTCAATAAAATCAGACTGTTTGTCTAGCCATGAATCCTTGTGACGTTCAAAAAATGCTGCTTGAGTGGGAGTACATTTTAGCGCCTCGTCATTCCATAGCTCAAAGAGTTTGCTAATATAAAACCGCACTACTGGCTCAACCGTCTCAACTTTGTACCCGTGCGTGTAAATTCCCAATGGCGGACATGCGAAAAGGCACGTGTTAACGCCACAATGCAGAATAAAATCCTCTTGATTCAGAGCAGGGAAGTTTTGATTGAACAGGCTATTTAATTCTTTCGTGTATTGATTTGAAAGAAATCCAGCAACTTCATAAACCGAAATTTCCCCGTCTTCCAATTGCTCAGCGTCCAGTAAATTTCCTGCATCCAATTGTTTGCCCTCAAATAGCAGCCCAACCCTTGCATCTCGATTAAAAACAAAAATTAATTTCGGTATACCAACTAAATCGGTGACCGAATCTAACAATTTGTCAAAAAATTCTTGCTCGATATCTCCTAATGAAGCGCCAAATGCAGGCATTCTTATACCTGTAAGACATGATCCATTTTGCATATTCTCCGCAACAAATGCCCTTGACGGGACAAACTGCACAAAAGACGTAAAATTATTGGGATTTGCAGTCTGCTTCAACACAACTTCGTAGCCAACTTCGCCTTCGCCCTGCCCTGGCGCAACCAAGACTCCGTCCCAGTGTGCACCTTCTCGATACTGTTGAAATGCTGCTGTTGTCAAAGTGCATTTTTCGAGCGTCACATTCATTCGCGCAAAGAATCCGGAACATTGGGTCTTTGCAACATCAACGCTGCCAACCTTACCATGGGTAGTCACGAGCCCCGATCGCTTTACGAACCAAAAATCAATTGATTTTGCCCAAGCATCTGTAATTTTAATTTTAGCATTCTCAATGCAGTTCCAAATGTCAGAAGCCTTCTTCACTTCTCCCTCGTGAGAATTCCAGATTGGGATAACAAACGGGCCGGCTTCTCCATCAAGCATTGAAAAAGGAATTGGAACAGGCCCGCATGATTGAATATTTGCATTGGGATAACGTTCTTTTACTGCTGCGCCACTCTGACTATGGAAGTATTGAATTTTGAGTTATGAGTGGTGAGTTGAGAGGTGTTCTTTGACATATGCGGTTTTGAAGTAGTAGACTCTGATTGAAAGCTCCGTCGGAGCGGCATATTTGTAGCCCCGGGTGCTAACCCGGGGATAAAAGGCCACCATAAGTCCTTCCATATCCGCGCCCTTGTCGCGCCGTAGTATTTGCGAAGGCGGAAGCGGGCGAGCGGTGCTCTCCACCAGTAGCGAGCGTATCCGGTTACGGCCCACACGGGGGAGGCTTTAGCTTCGTTCCCTTCGTTCCCTTCTGTAAAAAACGCTTTTTGCGCCTCGGCGACTTGGTGGTTAAAACAGCCTTTAGTAGCCTTTAGTAACCTTCAGAAGCCTTTAGAAGGGTAAAAATAAGAATGCTTTTTTGCTCTCAACCTTTACCACGTTTCATGTGGTGGCTGAAACCTGAAGCCTGCTGAAGGCTAATGTAAGCTAATGTAGGCTACTGAAGGGGTCCCCCCCGGGGGAGGGTGTCCGTCGTGCCTTTGGAAGGAATTGACCAGTCCGCCAGGGGGCAAAATGGCGAAACGAACCCAATTTCGTGTCGTTAGCGTCTTTCGTGGTTCTCATTCCGGGCAGGTGAATTAACCCAAAAACAAACCGTTTCAAAACCGATTAAAACCAAAAAATGAAATCAACCCTTGATTTACGTTGTGCCTATTTCGCAAACCGTCGGCCCTGCCATTCCCCTTACTCTCAACTCTCAACCATCAACTATGAACCGTCTTTGGAAGTCTACGGAAGGGGGGGGGCGGGGGGATGGGTATAAACGTTTACTATCTCTTTTTATGGTAATTACGACTGACTCAGTGTACAATCTTCGTTCCTAGGGAAACAATGTCTCTATCGCGCCATCGCCGGGTGTTGCCCGGCTTTCGACTCACGCTCGGGTTCACCCTGTTTTATCTGGGGCTGGTCGTGCTGATCCCTTTGGCCGCCACCTTCGCTAAAACCGGCGAATTAACCTGGCACCAGTTCCTCCGTGCCGTTGCCTCGCCCACGGCGCTCGCTGCTTATCGGCTCAGCTTTGGCGCGTCCTTCCTCGCCGCGCTCGTCAACGCCATCTTTGGCCTGCTCGTCGCCTGGGTCCTTGTCCGTTACAAATTCTGGGGCAAACGCCTCATGGATGCCCTCGTGGATTTGCCGTTTGCGCTGCCCACCGCTGTTGCCGGCATTACCCTGGCCAGTCTCTATGCGGAAAATGGCTGGATTGGACGCTGGCTCGCGCCCATGGGAATTAAAGTCGCCTACACGCAAATCGGCGTATTCGTCGCGCTCACCTTTATCGGGCTGCCCTTTGTCGTCCGCACCGTTCAACCTGTGCTGGAAGATTTCGACCAGGAAATCGAAGAAGCCGCCGCCACGCTCGGCGCCAACCGGTTCAAAACATTTTGCCGCGTCATCCTGCCGATGATCTTTCCCGCGCTGCTCACTGGGTTCGCCCTCGCCTTTGCGCGCGCCCTGGGCGAATACGGCTCCGTCGTTTTCATCTCCAGCAACATCCCCATGAAGACGCAGATCGTCCCCGTCCTCATCATGAACAAGCTCGAGCAATTTGATTATCCCGCCGCCACGGCCCTCGCTATGGTCATGCTGGCCGTTTCCTTTACGCTGCTCCTGGCCATCAACTGGCTCCAATGGTGGAACACGCGGCACTACGAGCAAACCTAAACGCCACCATGCCTTACATTCGTCCCAAACGCCCCACCACCGAACCGGCCGCTGTGCGCTGGATTTTGATCAGCGTCGCGCTTGTGTTTTTGGGTCTGTTTTTAGTGGCGCCCCTTGTAGCCGTTTTCGTCGGAGCCTTTTCCAACGGCATCGGTTATTACCTCCACACCTTGAACAACCCGGCCACGCTCAGCGCCATCAAACTCACCGCCATCGCCGCTGGTGTTTCCGTTCCCTTAAATTGTATTTTCGGGGTCGCCGCTGCCTGGGCGATTGCCAAGTTCGATTTCTTCGGCAAAAACTTTCTCATCACACTGATCGATTTGCCATTTTCTGTTTCACCGGTCATTTCCGGTTTTGTTTACGTCCTGGTCTTTGGCGCGCAAGGCTGGCTCGGCCCCTGGCTGATCGCCCACAATATCAAAATCATTTTCGAAGTCCCGGGAATCATTTTGGCCACTATGTTCGTCACCTTTCCCTTTGTCGCGCGCGAATTGATTCCCCTTATGCAGGCCCAGGGACGCGCCGAGGAGGAAGCCGCGCGCACCCTCGGCGCCAGTGGCTGGCAAATGTTTTGGCGCGTGACCCTGCCCAACATCAAATGGGGCCTGCTCTACGGCGTCATTTTGTGCAACGCCCGCGCCATGGGCGAATTCGGCGCCGTCTCCGTCGTCAGCGGCCACATCGTGGGCCAGACCGATACCATGACGCTCTATGTCCAGGCGCTCTACGAAAATTACGACCAGACCGGCGCCTTCGCCGTGGCCTCCGTCCTGACCTTCCTGGCGTTAATGACCATTGCCATGAAGGAATGGGTCGAGCGCAAAGGGGCGACCCTGGCAGAAGCCGAGCGCAAATCCTGAGCTTATCAACGACGGTTGCAAATAGTGTTGCCCGTCGTTCATAATATTCACCGCAAATTCCGATAATTTTATGGCCGAAAAACATTACCGCAGCCTCGTCAAAGGCGTTTCCTGGCGTCTCACCGGGAGCATTGATACCATGATTATTTCGTTCCTCGTTACCGGGCGGGTCAAGCTGGCCCTCACGATTACCAGCGTGGAGTTTTTCACGAAGATCTTCCTGTACTACGTCCATGAACGCGTTTGGCTTAAAATCCCCTTTGGCCGCGTGAAAGAACCCCCGCCGGACAAACCGAATTTTAACATCTGAAGAGAAGGCTGGGGTGGTCGACGGGATTCGAACCCGCAACATCCAGAACCACAATCTGGGGCTCTACCATTGAGCTACGGCCACCAACCAGAGCCCGTAAGTTTAAATTTTCTCAGGCCGCCAGTCAAGTTTTGCCCGTCACTTTGAAGTCCCTTTGCCACCGGGCGAACCATTCGTGTCCTGGATTACCGTGATGGTGACATTGGACATAGGAATGTTGGTGCCGTTTACGATTACCTGTCCTATCGCAAACGTACTGTTTCCGCTGGTAAATATGGTCGGTGCGGCCGGTTTTGCCTTTGGTTTGCATCCCGGGACAAAACACAGAAATGCAAAAAGAAGCATCAAGTATCTCATTTTCATGGTCTAATCCGCAAACCATTCGTACTCATATCCCCCCGGCGGGTTATAAAGGCCCGGAATGCCATCAAACCCGGTGGTGCCGTTCCAATAAATTTGGATGCAGCTTATATGGCCGTCAACAAAACTCATCACGTTAAGGGCATTATTAAATTGGTACGGCTGTTTGCGATTATGCGTGCTCAGGCCCAGCGCGCCGGAATCTTCCGCTGCCAGCACCATTTCCGCCGGGCGGCGTACCTGTGAAAATGGCCGCGCCGCGCGCGGGTCATCGTCGCCATCTGCCGAGCCGTTAAAAAAATAGCTGCTATAATGGGTCGCCGGCTGGCGGTAAAAACTCGGACCGTTGACAGGATCAAAGGGCAGTAACGCCTGGATCTTCGGGTCGCTGCAATTAAAGTCATCGGACGGGCAGGCGAATACCGTATCGTTGGTGTCTGCACCTGAACGCGAAAGATACGGCCCCATACTGTCTTTATAAGAGAAATAAACCTTGTCTCCATTGGTTAAGCCACGAATGACATCCGCATGATCATCAGCGTACATGAGCAGGGCACGGTTAATTTCCGAAAGATTATTAATACAATTGGCCTTTTTTCCCGCGCTTTCGGCCTTGTTGACGACCGGAACCAGCAGGGCCGCCAGAATCGCAATGATGGCGATGACCATCAACAGTTCAATCAAAGTAAATGCCCGTTTCATTTGTGCCCATTGTTTGGGCTTTCCGATAAGACAGGCCGTGCCGGGTTATGTTCCAGTATTTCCACCGGTTTTTAAACAAAAACAGCCGCAACAAAATCTTTTTCTTTCTCCCCATCCGGTTTAAAATTCCTGGGTTCATGGCCGAATACAAAGTCCAATTCGAGGTCTTCGAAGGCCCGCTCGATTTGCTGCTTTACCTCATTAAAAAAGAGGAAGTGGACATCTACGAGGTCAACCTCACGAAGCTCGCCACGCAGTTCATCGAGTACATCGATACAATGCGCCTGCTCGATTTGGAAATCGCCGGCGAATTCCTCGTAATGGCTTCGACGCTCATGTACATCAAGAGCCGTGAATTGCTTCCCGTGGAACAGCAGGCGCAGGTGGAGGGCGAGGAAGAAGGCGAAGACCCACGCTGGGAACTTATTCGTCAGCTCGTCGAGTACAAGAAATTCAAGGACGCTGCCGCGCAATTACAAGGCCTTGAGTCGCGCCAGGAGCATATATTCCCGCGCGTGCCCGGAAAATTGGAATTTGAATCGGCCGCGCCAGCGACAACTAAGCCGGAAGTCTCCATCTTTGACTTGCTGAATGCCGTCAATGCCATCCTTAAGCGCATCGAAAAACGCGAAGGTACAACTCGCGAAATTTTTGAAGATAAATGGACCGTCAGCGAAAAAATTGAATTTATCCTCAAAGTCATTACGGATCGCGGCGGGGTAAAATTTTCCGAACTGTTTGAAAGTGCCGCTAACCGTTCGGAAGTAGTCTGTACGTTCCTCGCGCTACTGGAGTTAATTCGCCTGAAACAGCTCGTCTGCGTCCAACCGGAACATTTCAGTGAAATCGAAATCTGCCGTGCACAGCCGGCTTCAGTTGAAGGGAGTACGGGACTTGAACCTGTTATCCAGGATAATCCGCTGACAGCCCCCGCTGCCACTGAACCGGTGGCCGCGCAGCCGGACGAAAATTCTCAACCCGCGGGCCAATCGTAAAACGTCTATCGCAAATCCAAATGGAATTAAAATTCATTCTCGAATCCCTGCTGTTTTCCGCCCAAAAACCGTTAAGCACAAAAGAGCTTCGCGAGGTTCTTGCCAATACCGCTGAGGCGGAAGATGCCGACGCCGATGCCAAAACCTTTGCCAAAGTCAAAGACAACGATGTCGTGGCTGCGCTGGAACAGCTCGCCTCGGAACATGAAACGGCCGCCCGCAGCTACCGCCTCGCCTGCGTTGCCGGCTCATGGCAATTTGTCTCGCAACCGGAATTTGCCCCCTGGCTGCGCGCGCTCGTCGGTGTCAAGGCGCGTCCGCCCCGGCTTTCGCAGCCGGCCCTCGAAACACTGGCCATCATCGCGTATCGCCAGCCTATTACGCGCGCTGAAGTCGAACAGATTCGCGGTGTCAGCGTGGATGGGGTGATGCAGACGCTCGTGGAACGTGCCCTGGTAGAATCCGTAGGCCGTGCCGAAGTGATCGGCCGCCCGCAAACGTACGGCACCACGCCAATGTTTTTGGAATATTTCGGCCTGCGCGGGCTGGAAGACCTTCCTGCCGCAGACGAACTTCGCCGCATTCCCGTGGAAAAACCACCGGCGCCAGTGACCGTTGATCCCGGCCTGGCCACAGCTCCGCCGGACCAATTGAATTCGGAAAAGCCTCAGGACGAAGCTAAAAAGGAATGACCTCCGCGAGTCGCGAGTTCACACAGAAAACCAGCGGTTGAAGCGTTGGCTTAATTCACTCCCGGAGCGCGCGGGTCGAAGAACTTTAAATCAATGCCTTCGCTCGTGGTGTCGCCGCCATAGACCGTAAAGGTAAAATATTTCGAAACGCGGTCGTAGTCCGGCAGCAATGCGAAATTAACCATGGATTGGAAATTATTTCCCGCGGTAGCAAAAGGCGCCGCGCCGAGCGGGCTGAATAAAGCGGAACCGGCGCTGGGATCGTTCTTCAGCGCGGTAAAGAGCATGCGCATTAACTCGCGCTGGTTTTGATAGCCAAACAGTCCATTACCCATGCCGCCCACGTGTTGGGCCGCATCCATCAGGCCGGGAACCTGGCTCAACGGCTTGGTCTTGCCGTCGTCGCTGCGCAAATAATTTTCAATGGTGGAAGCATCCATGCTCAAGGCCACGTAACCTCCGCTGGAAGAGCAATAAAGTGAATGAGCCGCGGGTGCCGCGCCCTTAGCGCCGGCAGGCGCGCGCGAGGGGAACGAAATCGTGTAGATTTTCCGCCCGAGAAAATCCCGTGTTTGCGGCGGAGTGCCCGATGACATCATGCCACCCAGCGCTTTTATTGCCAACGCTGCCTTGTCGGCATTATTCGCCCCGATCAGGAACAGCCAGGGAGCATTATTGATGTCCTGCAGGGTATTGCCGGCCGGTGCTTTGTCGTAGCTGATCCAGTCATCGCCGAGGTTGCCAATGAGATCTTTTTTAAGATCGAAATTAGGATCTCCCTGTGTCTGCGCGTTCGCATTGGCCATGCCGATGAGGGAATTAAGATAGGTCAAAGCTGCGGGGGAAATGGCTGTGAGTGTTTTTTCAAACTCTGCCCAGGACTGCTGCCCATCCACCCGCCAGCGCGAAAATTTAACGGCATCGGCCGGAACGAACGGCGGCGGGTTTGCATCCTTTGGCTCAGGGGCAAGCATTTTGAAAATACCTTTGCGGCTGGAAGCGGGCACGTTCGCAAAAAATTCCATTTGCGTTCCGTCGCGCCCCTGGCGATAGTTGAAACTAAGGCTGTTCATGTCATCCAGGCCGGCAGCTTCCATGACAGAACTCCACGCAAAGGGCATGGCGCCGGAGCTGGCGGACTGCGCCTGCGAGAAGGCGGCGAAAAATGTTTTTGAATTAAACCAGCCGTAACAAAGCGGGGAATTATAAAAATGCGCCAATTGATCAGCGTGAAATTGGGCGTTGTCTTTCAGCGCCGGGTTTGCCCCTCCGTTCAGGTGTGCCGCAACGCTTTCCACGGCCTTGACGGAAGTTCCCACGATCAACAGTGATTTGTATTGGCCAATATATAATGTGTTCTGGGAGGGGTCGGTCGGAACGTTCTGCGGCGGACCGGCGGGAAACGTTGCGGTCGTGTTCGTTGAAAAAGTGACCACGGAAAACTTGATGTCCTGGAACGTCTCGGTCCGCACGGTTTTTCCTGAATCCCGCCAGGCCTGCTTCAATGCCGCCAGGTTGGTCGCCAGCAAATTGCTTTTATCTTTGGCGTCCATCAGGAACAGTATTGCCGGTGAGCCACTGTCGCTGCCTTGCCAGTCGTTTTGCGTGACCGCAAAGGTGAGCTGGCCCTGTAACATCGGCAGAAACTGGTCCAGTTTCATGCCAAAGTTCTGCTGCTGAGAGGCGCTGAATTTGGCATTCCACTTGGTCATGAAATCATCGTGAAACGGTTTCATGGCCGCATCATTCCACAAGAGCCACAGCGGGAATTGCTGCAAAGCCGTGTGCATGGCCTGGTAATCCGGCACGGTGATGACCAGCAGGGTATCCGCCGGCAGCAGCTCTTCGGCCGGCGGTATCGCCGCAAAAACCGAAAGCTTAACCGTTAAAAATAAAACAATACCCGTTAAAAAATTTTTGAGTTTCATTTTTTGATTACATTGCCGGCCCTCCAAAAGGCCGTTCACCAAAGTCCCGCTATTTCGCGGTCGCCTTTTCCTTCGTTGACGTAGGCGGCGCAAGATACCGGTATGGATTGTTCGGATTATCAGTCGAATAAGCAAAGGCGTCGCGATGGTCCAGGAAGTTTTTCACCAGTTCCACCGGAATGGCAAAACCCAATCCTTCGCCAAACAAAATCTTCATGTTGGTCACGCCTACGACCTCGCCAGCCAGGTTAAACAAGGGGCCGCCGCTGTTGCCGGGGTTGATTTGTGCTGTCGTTTGCAGGTAAAGCTCGCCTTCCAGTTCCCGTGTCTTGGTGCTCAAAATCCCTTCGGTCATAGTGCGTTCCAGGCCCAGCGGGCTGCCAATGGCAAAAACCGAATCGCCCACGTTCAACGCATCCGAGCTGCCCAGCGTGACATATTTGAATTTCGGCGCATTTTTATCTTCGATATGCAACAGCGCCAGGTCGTGAAATTTATTGATGGCGATAATGCGAACCTGTTTGTAAGTCTGCCGGTCAAGCTGGCCGTTGACCTGGCTGTAAACCTCCACGGAAATTTCCGTTTCTCCCTCGATCACGTGAAAATTTGTAATCAAGTAACCGTCCGGGTTGACGAAAAATCCCGAACCCAGGCCTTCCGGCGTGCGCACTTGCACTACCGCCTGGCCCAGTTGTTTTACCAGGTCCTGGATATTGTGCGTTGAGGTGGTCGCCATTCCAGCAGTATAAAATTGAGGGGTCACATCCAGCAGGGAACCTCCCGGCGAAGTGACGGATAAAACGGCGCTGGACCTGGAAATGCCGGCAATCGCGGCGCGCGGCACCACCAACACAGTATAGCCAACGTCCACCACGATGGAATCCGGCTTCTCGGCAAGAATTTTGCCGGTCACAGCCGCGGAGTCTTTCAACTGGATGGTGTCTGCCACAGCCAGGTTTGCCAGGCAAACAATCAGGGAAAGCACGACATGTTTCTTAAACCACATTATCAAATTTTATCGCTTTACGAATCCTTTGACAAGCGACTTCAATGCCAATTCAATTAAAGTTTCAGATTTTGCGCCGCCCTAACCACCCACAATTTCATATGCAAATCCCTTTAAATATTCCGTTTCGGGTATCATCGGGATCACCGGATGGTCTGGACTTTGCGAGTATGTCGCCACGCGTCGCAAGATCTTCCGGGTATCGTAGGCCGCCGATAAAAGTGTGTCCTGGAACAGCTCCGCGCTCACGTGGTGGGAGCAGCAAAACGTCGCCAGTACGCCCCCGGGTTTCAGCAATTTTAGCGCCCTTAAATGAATCTCCTTGTATCCGCGCAACGCGTCCGGCACGGAGGCGCGGTTGCGTGTAAACGACGGCGGATCGAGGATAATTAAATCAAAGCGCGGAATGGCTCTTTCATGCGGTTTGACCGCGGTATTGGCCTTGAGCCAATCGAAAACATTGATCGTTTCAAACGAACATTTCTCCGCCAGGCCGTTGGCCGTGGCATTCCGTTGCGACGCCTGGATTGCCTGCGCGCTTTGGTCCAAAAGATGGACGTGCGCCGCCCCGGCTCGCGCCGCGTGCAATCCAAACCCGCCGAGGAAACTGAAGCAATCCAGCACCTGGCCGCCTTTGGCAAAGCCCGACACTGCCTGGTAATTCGCCTGCTGGTCCAAATACATGCCGGTTTTGTGGCCTTCACGCAGGTCCGTCTCAAATTTCAGCCCATTCAAATTTACGAAACAGGTTCCGTCGGATTCGCCAGACAAGACCCCGTTCGCTTCGCCGAGCCCTTCAAATTTTCGTGATGGCGCATCGCTGCGTTCCAAAATTGCCCGCGGCGAAAAAATTTTCTGCAACGCCGCCACAATTTGCGTTTTGCGAAGGTCCATGCCCAGCGAGGAAACCTGCAAAACTAAAACGTCCTCGTACTTGTCTACGATCAAACCGCTAAGAAAATCACTTTCAGCGTTTATCACGCGAAACGATGTCGCCTGCGGCAAATATCGCCGCCGGACTTCCAGCGCCGCGCGGATTCGTGCTTCAAAAAACGATTCGCCGATTTCGATCCGTTCGGGCGCGAGCATCCGGACGTGGATCTTTGATTTTGAATTGAAAAATCCCATGCCCAGCAACCGCTGGCGATGGTCTTTTACCTGGACCAGATCACCGTCTTCGGGCGGTTTAGTGGCGCGCAGGATTTCTCCCGTATAAATCCACGGATGCCCAGCCAACACGCGGTCGGCTTCTCCGGGCTTTAATATAATGGTTGGTGTAGAATCCATCTTAATCACAAACAAATAAACCGGGCAGCCGGCCTCCTTTTACCATGCCCCTTCCGCAATCATTTCGGTCACGTTTTTCGCGAAATCCTCCGCCAGCAGGGGCATTGCCTGGCGTTCAGCGCTCACCAAATCCGAACCCACATGCACAAACGTGTAACCAGTCACTTTCCTCTTATCCAGTAAAAGCTTGCCCGTCGACCGGTCTCGCGCCGTGACAATGGCCTCAATGACGACACGGTAATTACTCGCAGTCAAAACATCCGAGTTTGCAAAGCTCATGCCGATGCGGGTATAGGTTTTAATCTCCCCGCTTACCACAATGTCTCCTGTGCCATTGGCCAGCCGGTACGTACCGTCGGCCTGAAATTGTTCCCGCAGTGCCTGGGTTACGGCATCACCCAGCCGGGGTTGCAGCGTTTGGTTGTTGAACGGCACGATCTCCACTGTCTTTTCACCGGCAGATTCGCCGTTGACCGGCCCAAGGTGATAACCCGCGCAACCGGCCAGCAACATCGCGACGGCCCAGAGCGCCGGAAATTTCAGAAATCGCATGTTAATCTTCCGACAGGTGCAATCGCGGACGGAGCGCTTCGATTCGTTTGCGTGCCGGTATTGCGTAAGGTGAATTGGGATCCAATTGAATGACCTGGTTGTAGTAAATCGCGGCCCCGTCCCATTTTTTGCTGTCCTCGTAGAATTCGGCGATCATATAAGCACCAAGCACCTGCTGCGCTTTCAACACGACGATGGCTTTCTGCGCCTGAGGCACGCGCCTGTCCTGCGGATACAACTGCATGAAGTCGTTGAAAGTATCAATCGCCTGTTGCGCCATGCTCTGGTCGTATTCGGCTCGGGCCGCTTCCCTGTAACAGGATACTCCCATGCGGAAAATCGCGTCTGCCGAAATCGTCGGCATGTCGTGGTAGCGGTCCGCCGCCACGGCGTAAGCTCTAAAAGCTGCGTCATAATCCTTTTGCTTCTCGCGGGCCGCGCCAATCCGCAATTGCGCGTGCGGTGCTACATCGCTGTAAGGGCCGTTGGTGACAATTTGCCCGAACATCTGTGCCGTCACGTCCATGGACGGGAAGAATGGAACGAGGTTCCATAACTTTGTCCATTCGCCGCCTAAAAAACGGTTTCCAATCGCATACTGGCGCCACAAAACGTCTTCGTAATGGGTGCTGTTGGGGTATTTTGTGATGATGGTCTGGTACGCGTTGAATGCCGCCTGGTCCTTGCCTGCTTGTTCATAGCAACGTCCCAGCAGGTACTGCGCGTCCGGCGCATAGTCCGAGAGCGGCCACAACAATAGCACGCGATGGGCTGCCCGCTCGGCAATCGTAAAATTTGCCAGCTTGAACGCCTGCTCTGCCACCTGCAATTGTTCCTGTGCCCGCGGCCGCTGCCAGTCTGACTTCGTTCCGTAAGGCAGGTAGTACCAGCCTTCCCCGGGCGTATAATATAATGGCGCCGGTGATCGGAACGGCAGCATTCCAATGAATGCCACCGCTAAAATCAGGAGAATTCTCCGGTAACTCATGCCCGCACGGTAATGAGGCGAATTCTTCAAGTCAAGGCGAGCCGTTCACAATCTCCAGTTTTATCCCCGGTAAACAATAATCACGCCGTAATCAACCATGACCTTTTGTGTCCCCACATCAAAAATTTCGTAGCTGATCGCGTGGATGCCTACAATGTTTGGCTCGCCGATTTCATTTAGATAGGCGGTCACCTTTTCGTCAAACTTGTCGTGGCCGGATTCCATGCATTGCGCCCGGCGCATGGTATGAATCCGGATTTTTTTGTCCGCGCCTTTGGCGATGGCGTCCAGCGGTACTTTTGGCTTTTCAATGAGCGGTGCGGCGGGTGATGCATGCACGGGTACTTTGAGCCGTAACTCCACCTTGGCCGCCGCGGACGTCGCAATGGCATTTACCGGCCCGCTTCCCGGCGTTCCAATCGGCGGCGCGTCCGCCGCGGGCTTGGTTGATTTTTCGGGAATGGTGATGTTCTCACCGCAGGTGGGGCACCTGATTTGTTCGCCGGCGCCGCCGGCATCCACGGACAGTTCCTGCTCACAGTGGGGACAGTTGAATATGATTTCCATAAGCTGAAAAGTTTGGCTGCAAAGCCAAATTACGCCCGCCTCGCGCCTCTCACCAGAAAAAAATCATCGCAAAATCCAACTGGCTGCCGCATCCAAATCTTCTGCGACTATTGCGCCTGCCAGATGCTCCGGCGTGTCGCGTTCCAGTTTTGCGCCATAACCCGTCCGCACCAGGATGCTGGCCTTGACCCCTGCGTTCCAGCCGCACTCCAAATCAATCAACTTGTCGCCAATCATATAGCTCTGCGCCAGGTCCACGTCGAACTCGTCCCGTGCGTCGAACAGAAATTGCGGCGATGGCTTGCGTCCGCGGCTTGGGTCTTCCGGCTTTTCGGGTGCGATATAAATTTTCTCAAACCGAATCCCCCCCAGGTCCGCGAGCAGCTTCTCATTCACTTTCTCCACGTCGGCTATGGTGAAATACCCGCGCCCAACGCCCGATTGGTTGGATACGATGAACAGTTTGAAACCCGCCTCCGCCAGCCGCTTCAGTCCCCTGGGTGTGGCCGGAAAAATTTTTACCTGCTCCGGCCGCGACAAATAATTCGCCTCCTCAATCATCGTCCCGTCCCGGTCCAGAAAAATCGCTCGGTTCATCTTGGCGATTGTGAAATGTTTAAGCCGCAAATGAAATCGAATTCTCTTATTGGCAACTTTTCAGGAGCATCATCCCTGCACGCTTGACGCAATACGCAACAGCCATTCAGGATTCTGGACTCTAAATTCCGGCTTAAAACGCCTCTTGAATCTTTTTCGCCGTTTCCTATTATGTGCGCTTGCACCCCACATGGGTGCAAACGTGTCCTTAACTTTTTAATTATCATCACATGAGCAAAGGAAGACTGGGAGTTTTAGTAGGCGGCGGTCCCGCGCCGGGCATCAACGGCGTCATCGCTGCGGCCACCATCGAAGGCGTCAACAATGGTTTCGAAGTCATCGGCTTTCGCGATGGTTTTAAATGGCTCGCTGCCGGCGAAGCCCAGCATAGCAAACCGCTCGGCATCCGCGATGTCACTGGCATCGCCCTGCGCGGCGGCTCCATCCTCGGCACCGCGCGCACCAATCCCACCAAGTCTGAAGAGCACATGAAGAACCTCTTCCGGGTTTTCGAGGAAATGGGCATTACCGCCCTCGTTACCATTGGCGGCGATGACACTGCGTTCTCCGCCAGCCACGTGGCCAAGCGCAGCAACGGAAAAATCCGCGTCGCCCACGTCCCCAAGACCATTGATAACGATTTGCCATTGCCCGGTTCCACGCCGACTTTCGGTTATGAGACCGCGCGCCACAACGGCGTTTATATCGTCCGCAATCTCGCTGAAGATGCCCGTACCACTTCGCGTTGGTATGTTATTATTAGCATGGGCCGCGCCGCTGGGCATCTTGCCCTTGGCATCGCCAAGGCGTCCGCCGCCACGCTTTGCATCATTCCCGAGCAATTTAAAGACCGCCAGGCCACCGTGGATGAAGTTTGCGACATCATCATCGGCTCTATCATCAAGCGCCGTGCTGATGGCCTCCAATATGGCGTCGTCGTCCTCGCGGAAGGCCTCGTCGAATCTCTTGGCGAAGAAGGCCTCATCAAAGCCGTGCCGGATGGCCAGCTTGAACGCTTCGGCAAAGTCATGCGCGATGACCATGGTCACCTGCGCCTCGGCGAAATCGAGTTTGGCCGTCTCATGAAAGAGCTGCTCACCCAGCGCATCGAAAAGCTCGGTCTCAAGATGACCTTCATTGACAAGGACCTCGGTTACGAACTCCGTTGCGCTGATCCCGTGCCTTTCGACGCCGAATACACGCGCGACCTCGGTTATGCCGCCGTGAAATTCCTCCTTTCGCCCGAGTCCGAAAAATACGGCGCCATTATCAGCTTCGTGGACGGCAAGATGATTCCTCTGCCGTTGGAAAAAATGCTCGATCCTAAAACGGGCCGTATGCAAAACCGCAAGGTCAATGTCGCCGGCGAAGCCTTTGAATGCGCCTGCGCCTATATGATCCGGCTCGAACGCGAAGACTTCGAAGACGAACGGCGTGCCGCCAAAATCGGCGGTGTCGTTGGCCTGAAGCCTGCAGAATTCCGTGCCCGTTTCGGCTATCTCGTCGGGCTGAAATAGCGTTGGAGTTCAAGCTTTAGCTTGGTGGAAGGGCAATTCTGAATGTGAATCACGCGTTCATATAACTCAGTATTAGGCATTAGCATATGTTGCCCGAAGAATTGGAATATCCCGCTGCGTATTTTGACGGACATGCCTGTCTTTATGAACGTGCCACTAAATTCTCTAACTCCTATTTTGGCGGTGCCCCTCATTTTCCGTACAAGTTTACCGGCAAATCTTTTGGTCCGCGCCCTTTACATCATGTGATGAGACTGCATTCAAACGATCTACCGGGTATAGAAAAAAGAGGATTTTCTGAATTAACACTTTTCTATGGCATCCACTACGACGGATGTACAATGAAATACAAACTGTTGCCGCCGCCCGAATCCCTTTTTAAGGAAATCGATCAATCCCTGCATATGGCTTCAGAGACAGGGTCAAAGATTCAACTGCCGGACTTATCATCTGAATGCCACATTTTGGAAATGGAACCTCTTCAATCATCCGGGAAATGGCCATACGCTGGTTACCCGGACTTGCTACCTCACGTGCCGCTAAAACTTGCCGCTCGAATTCCTTGTTCTCCCAAAGAATTTCAAGGTTTGATACTCCATGGAGACGAAGTTAAGCCAGGGGAAGTCACTGTTGTTATCCCGCCCATTTATGATCTCGGTATTTCATTGTTTGGACACAGTGCCGATGCGGAAGGCCTTCAACTCGTTTTTTGTTGCAACTTGGAAAATAAAAAGCTAACGATTCGGGTGTAAGCTTTGTCTTCTGGATTGTGTATTCCGAATTTCCTCTGAGAATCTGCGTTTTTCATTTGTCCTCCACCACCCTTGCGCCTTAGCGTCTTTGTGTCTTTGTGTCTTTGTGTTAAAACCGTGAACCTTCACTTCAAAGAATTCGGCCAGGGCCCGCCTCTGGTCATGCTCCACGGGCTTTTTGGCTCGTCCGATAACTGGCTTGGCGTCACCCCTAAACTATCGCAACACTTCAGGGTTTTCCTGGTGGACTTGCGCAATCACGGCCTTTCCCCGCACAGCGACGATATGAGCCTGGCCGTCATGGCTGGCGACATCACCGAATTTCTTGATACGCAGCAGTTGGAACGTGCCTACATCCTTGGCCATTCCCTGGGTGGCAAGGTAGCCATGCAATTCGCGCTTACCCAGCCGGACCGTGTGGAGAAGCTCGTAGTCGTAGACATCGCACCGCACGTTTACGCGCCGGAACATGTACCTATTTTTAAGGCCCTCCTCGCCCTTGAATTGGAACAATACCATTCACGCGCCGAATTTGAAGCCGCCCTCGCCCCGGCCATTCCCGATTTGACCCTCCGGCGGTTTCTTCTGAAAAATTTGCGTAATGATGGGCCGGCGTATAAATGGCGCATTCCCTTGAAGAGCATCTTCGCCAATTATTCCAAACTTTGCGAAGCCATCGCGCCTGCGCCTGCCTTTACCAAACCGGCGCTCTTCCTCCGCGGCGGCCAATCACCGTACGTTTCCGACGCCGATGCGCCGCAGATTCACCAGTTCTTTCCATCGGCGACGATTGAAACCATTCCCACTGCCCGCCATTGGGTCCATGCTGATGCGCCGGACGAATTTGTGAAACGGGTCCTGGCTTTTTTGGCGTAGCATTTTACCTCGCATGATATGGCTGGTGTTTGAGGTATAATGCCAGCAGTACTTGGTTGTTCTGCAGAAGTTCCTGTTGGTTATTTTGCCTGGCAAGGACAATGGCTTTTTGGGCAGTTGAAATTGCGTTGTCAAATTGCCCGGCCTCGGCATACGCCGCAGCCAGTGTGCCGACGGTGGCCGTTTCCCGGTAATCTGTCTTTTTGCAAACGCCTTCCGCCAATTTTACGGCGAGCGGGCCGTTTCGTTGGCCGAGATCAGGACTGGTGGCCAACAACCAGGCCATGTCGTTGTTATCTGTTAAATTTCCGTCAGCTGCCAGGGACGGCTGGTGGTCCAGCGCTTGTTTCAGTTGAGGAATCGCTTCGCCCACGCGGCCGGTTTTGAACAGGGCACGGCCGAGGTTGTAGTAAAGGGCGCCGTTCCTGGGACTAATTTCTATCGCTTTTTCATATTTGGGAATCGCCTCGCTCCATTGCCCGGTGTCAAAAAAATAGTCTGCCACATTTTCGCGCATCAGGCCGGCTTGCGGCAGGGCAGGATCGATTTCCAGGGCTTTTTCAAATTCAGCGACCGCTTGTTCGTCCCAGCCGGTTTGGTGATAAGCGCTGCCGAGAGCAAAGTGGAGCTGTGCGGAGCTGGGATTCAAAGCGAGTGCTTTTTGGAAATAAGGGATGGCGTTGCCCGCCTCGCCCTGGCTGACCATGACCGAAGCGCCGAAACCATAGACGTCCGCCAGCGCCGCAATCCCGCCGAACAGGCTTAAAGCCACAGACGCTATGAGCAATAGGCTCCAGCCCATACGGACAGTGCGGCGCGACAGCGAATTTCGGAACTTGCCTTCCAGCGCAAAAATCCCAATGACAGAAAGCAATAACAGCGCTGGCAGGAAATCCATCGCATACCGGGGAAATGAATCGGCGAAAAGGCAAATGGTCAAAGTTTCGGCGACAAAGAGTAAAAAGAGTGCGATTACCAGCCAATGCAGGGTAGTTGCTGATTCGGAGAGTTGCCCGCGCCATGCCAGCGGCGCCGCCAGGGCCAGCCATACTAAAGGGAAGGCAAGCAAAATACCGCCGAAAGATTTGCCAATGGGAGAATAGCCGGAAGGGAAGGTGACATCCGGGATCGTTTGCACAAAGGGAAAATGCCAGGCCCATCGCAGGGGTTCGAAAAAGTAAAAATAGAAATTAAAAAAGAAATACCGCAGGCCAAATCGATGGACCGGGCCCAGTTGATCCGGGTTCAATTGGTAACGGACGCCAAATTCAAATGGGCTGTTGAAGCGCATTTGGTTGTAGAGCAGCATTCCGAAAATCACGAGAGTTAATGGAACTGCCGCCGCCGCCAGCGTGGTAACAGTCCGCATGGGTGAGCTGCGGCCATCTGCCCGCCACACTTGTATCACTGGAATCAAAAGGATGATTCCGCCAAAAAGAAGCGAAGGCCGCGACTCAAGGGCCAGTCCAAAAGCGGCGCTCGCCAGGAGGAGCCAGAGGATTTGCCGTTTAGACCGATGCATGGCCTGCCCAATGGCAGCAAGCGACGCCATGGTGAAAGCAAAACCGCTGCTTAAAGCGACCTGGTAGACGGCGGAGAATTGCCATTCCATTTCTTGCGTCGCAAGACAGATCCCAAAGATAAGAATGCAAATCAGTGCCAGCCACGCCGGTGCTTCGGGGAAGTAACGCCGGTGGATGGTGTTGATCATCACGATGGCAATCAGGAAGCCTAACGAGAGGAAGATCGTTATCGCGTCGGCGTCTGAAAGATAGTCTCCCGTCAGGGCAGTGTAGGGCCAGAACAGGACCACCACCGGTGTAATTCCCCAATACAAATAGAGTTTCCCGTGGTAATAGCTCAGGTCGTACACTGCCGTCGAGTAAGGCGCAAAAGACGCGGGGATGTACGGGTTGGCCATCCGGGCAAGTTCAGGCGGCGCCTGCGTGATCACATTGAGCTGTCCCGCGCGGAATCCCTGTGTTAGCAAATTGTAAAAAGTGTTTTCATTTTGCGGGCGTGCGGGCAGTAGCGCCGAATGAGAAATCCAGCCAAAGGCCATGACGCCAAGGGCGCAAACGATCCCCAGGAGAACCGGGCTCAAGCTGTTCTCTTTGGAGCTGGGCCGGTTTGCTAAATCAGATTTTTCGCGTGTCATCCGGGAGGCTGCCAATGTTGTTCCGCGCGGAAAGTAGCCTCGATGAATTATGGAGAAGGTGGCCCCGCTTGTAATGCAAAATTAAACGAGCAGTTAAAAAGCGAACACGGTTCAAGCTACCGCCGCGCTTTCTTCTGCTTGCGGTAACTGGTCTTTGACGCCGCCGCCAGAGTCTCTGCGTTTTCGCCGTTAATCATACGTTTGAGTTCTTTGATTTGGTCGCGCAGGAGAGCGGCTTTTTCAAACTGCAATTCCTCAGCGGCCTTGAGCATTTCCGTCTCCAGCTCACTGATGGTTTGCGTCAGATCCACATCCAGCTTCGCGTCCTTGAGCACACTGGAGGCAGATTCGCGATTCGATTCATACACCGCCAGGCTTTCCTCCACGGCGCGGCTCACGCTGCGCGGGGTGATGTTGTGTTCTTTGTTATACGCCAGTTGCTTCTGGCGGCGATACTCGGTGACGGCGAGAAATTTCTTAATGCTCCCCGTCATCACATCCGCATACAGGATGACTTCGCCGTTCAAATGGCGTGCCGCGCGGCCTGCTGTCTGAATCAGGCTGGTCTCGCTGCGGAGAAAACCTTCCTTGTCCGCATCCAAAATAGCCACGAGCGAAACTTCGGGCAAATCGAGTCCTTCACGCAGGAGATTGATACCCACCAGCACGTCGAACTCGCCCTTGCGCAGCGAGCGAAGAATCTCCACGCGCTCGATCGCGTCAATCTCGCTATGGAGATATTGGACGTTAATGGCGATGTCGCGGAGGTAATCTGTCAACTCCTCGGCTGTGCGCTTGGTGAGCGTCGTGACGAGGATGCGTTCCTTTTTATCAGCGCGCTTGCGGCATTCCTCGATGAGGTCGTCAATCTGGCCTTTCAACGGTTTAATCGTCACCTTGGGATCCACCAGGCCAGTGGGGCGAACCACCAGTTCTACGACGCCGGGCATGGGAACATCCGGTTGCCAGAAAAGTTTTGGATTCGGCGGCGCGCCGGTAGCTTCGCCGTTGCCGTTGTTTTTAACGACTTCGACTTTGACGGGCGGGGCGCCGGCAGAAGCACGGGCCCAATTGAGTTCACGGCCCGCGGGCGTGGCGCTCACATAAATGGTCTGGTTCTGCATCGCCTGGAACTCGAGAAAGTTCAGCGGACGATTGTCCAGCGCACTCGGCAGGCGGAAACCATGCTGGACCAGGACCGTTTTGCGTGACTTGTCGCCTTCGTACATCGCGCCGATCTGCGGGACCGTCGCGTGTGATTCGTCAATGACCAACAGATAGTCGTTCGGGAAAAAATCGAACAATGTGTTCGGGCGCGAGCCGGGTGGCCGCCCGGAAATGTGGCGCGAGTAATTCTCAATGCCGGAGCAAATGCCCATTTCTTCCATCATCTCGAGGTCGAACTCTGTGCGCTGCTTAATGCGCTGGGCTTCGAGGAGCTTGCCTTCCTTCTCGAACCACGCGATGCGGTCGCCCAGTTCCTCACGAATGGTGAGGATGGCGCGCTTCATTTTCTCGTTCGTCGTGACGAATTGTTTTGCCGGAAACACCACGACGGCGTCGAGTTGCTCAATTTTTTGGCCGGTAAGCGGTTCGAAGCGCGTGATGCGCTCGACTTCATCGCCAAAAAATTCGATGCGCAAACCATCCTCGCGTCCAGCCGGGCGGACTTCCACGGTATCGCCGCGCACGCGGAAGTTGCCGCGTTCGAAAGCGATGTCATTGCGGTCATACTGGAGGCTGACGAGGCGCGAAAGAAATTGTTCGCGTGAGAGTGTGCTGCCCACACGCATGGGGATAACCATTTCCTCGTAATCCTCCTTGCTGCCGATGCCGTAAATGCACGAGACACTGGCGACCACCACGACGTCGCGCCGCGAAAAGAGCGAACTCATGGCCGAGAGACGCAGGCGCTCAATCTCTTCATTGCGGCTGGAATCTTTCTCGATGAACGTATCCGTGCGCGGGATGTAGGCCTCGGGCTGGTAATAATCGAAGTAGCTGACGAAATATTCGACGGCGTTATTCGGGAAGAAGCCCTTGAACTCGGCGTAGAGTTGCGCGGCGAGCGTCTTGTTATGCGAAATGACCAGCGTCGGTTTATTGACGTTCTTGATAACGTTCGCCACCGTAAACGTCTTGCCGGAACCAGTGACGCCGAGCAGCACCTGGTGCGGCGCGCCGGACACCACGCCCTCAGTCAGCTTCGCAATCGCTTGCGGCTGGTCCCCGGCAGCTTCGTATGGCGCGACAAGGTCGAACATAAAAAACAATATAGCAGACTCGTAAAGGGTGGCGCGAAAAATTTCAGAAATGTGGGCTTGTGAAACGGTGCGATTCATTGAAAATGGCCCGCAATGAAACAGCTTTTGACCGCGACCTTCCTGCTGTCGTCTCTCATCTTTGCCCACGCACAAATGCAAACTGCGATTCCACTTTGGCCGGACGGCGCGCCGGGCGCGCTCGGCAAAACCACGAACGATATCCCCACGCTCACGCCGTATTTGCCTGACCCAACGAATGCTACTGGCGCGGCCATGGTGATTTGCCCTGGTGGCGGATATACGCACCTCGCGCCACACGAGGGAAACGATTACGCGCTCTGGCTTGCCCAGCATGGCGTGACGTGTTTCGTCCTGAAATACCGGCTGGGCTCCAACGGCTATCATTACCCGGCGGAATTCCAGGATGGCACCCGGGCCATTCGCTGGGTGCGCGCGCATTCGGCAGATTATAAAATTGATCCGCATCGCGTCGGCCTGATGGGTTCGTCCGCCGGCGGACATTTGACATCGATGGTAGTGACGCATAATGACGCGGGCGACTCCAAGGCAACCGATCCGGTCGAGCGCGAAAGTTCGCGGCCGGATATGGGAATCCTCTGTTATGCTGTCATCTCGATGGGCGAGTATGCGCACCAGGGTTCTAAAGCCAGTTTGCTCGGGCCAAATCCGTCGCCCGAACTGGTCAAGTATTTGTCCAGCGAATTGCAGGTCACCACGAACACCCCGCCGTGCTTTCTCTGGAGCACGTACGAGGACAAAACCGTGGCGGTGGAAAACACCCTGATGTTTGCCGAGGCGCTCCGGAAAAATCATGTGCCGTTTGCGCTGCATATTTATGAGCACGGCCACCATGGTTTGGGCCTGGCAGACAAACCGCCGTTTGCCCATCCGCATCCATGGTCGTACGATTGTCTTTTCTGGCTCAAGGAAAACGGGTACGTCAAAGAATAAATTTGGCAGCAGACGTGCTTATTACGCTGTAAATTTGTCGTAAAATAATTGGAAAATTTTCGTGGCAGACTCCGGCTTTGTGGGCTAGTCTTTAAAGGTTCACAAGCAGGGAAGCCTTTTTTATGGCGATTCAAGCAAAACGAATATTGACCAGCCTCACGGATACAACGCTTTTCATCCAGGAGATGATTGCGAATCCGCAAGGCGTGGGCGCCGTCGCGCCCAGCTCCCGGCAACTGGCCACCGCCATGGCCGCCTGGCTGCCGGAAGACCCGGACAGCTACGTGCTCGAGCTCGGCCCCGGCACGGGCGTGGTCACGGAATCGCTGTTCGCGCGGGGATTGCGCCAGGAACGGCTCGTGGCCATCGAACAAAATTCCAAGATGGCCGGCATGCTGCGGGAAAAATTTCCGCGCTCGCAAATCATCACCGGTGACGCCTGGAAAATGGACGACTTGCTGCGCCGCCGCCGTGAGCCGATTGAGAAAGTCGGCGCGGTCATTTCCAGCCTGCCGCTGCTGAATTTCCCGCCGGCGGATGCCGAAAAATTGGGCGAAAAAATCCGCTCGATCCTCGAACCCAACGGCAAATGGGTGCAGTTCACGTATCGCATTCACAAACGCCATCCCCGTGGCACGACCAGTTTCCAACTCCACTCCACGCGCATTATTTGGTTTAATCTTCCGCCCGCCCGCGTCAGCGTTTTCAGCAAGTAGAGTGTTCTCATCAGTTTTGGTTTCTTTTCAATTGTGCGATCAATTCCCGGATTGTTTTCTGGGAGGCCCCGTTGGCACCCGGAAATTTGGCTGCGGTTTCCGCCACTAAAAGCGCGTCAGCAGTGCGATGCTCGTCCGTTAAAAAGGCCACATACCGGAACACCGCTTCGGGCGAGTAGGGACACAACGCCCAAGCCTGGCGAAACGCGAAATCGGCGGCATTGTCCATGCGGTCTTTTTCCCCGGGGTCGGTCGTGTTTTGCGCGCGCCAGGCATAAAGCCCGGCGATGGATGAACGCGCCTTGGAAAACATTATGTGCGAATATTTATTTTCTACATATCCCGGATCGCCCTTGAAACCGCTGAAGTCGTGCTGATGAAAAACTTTTTCGGCGAACACGGATATGTCAGCAATGGATGTGTCGTTGTTCAACCAATCTCCAATCATCGGCGAAACCGTTTTTGTCCAGTAATCATGGACCTGCTGGACGGCCTCATCCGACAACACTGCCAGCGGCTGATGGTTCAGTTTGAAGATCAGGCCATGCGGCTCGAGATAAGGATACATCCAGGCCAAAGGAAAGCTTTCTTCAATGTAAAATTTGCGATTTGTCTCATGTTCAAAAATGACTTTGACGATCAATGCATTGATGTTCATGACGGCGACCTCGCCGCTCACCTGCAATTTGCCCGAGGCCGGGTCCACGAAGGCTTTTTCACCCGGATCGAGTTTATGGTTTTTCATTCGCTCCTGGACATCGGCGTAATAGTCCTCGAAACACTTCTGCGAATCCTCTGAGGTAGGGATATAAATCCTGTCCCCGTACATGCTTTGCAGGTAATTAAGATAAGAACCATCCGCCAGCGCGTTTTGTGTGAGTGTGAAAAAGGGATCGCCCGCCACCTGCGATTTTTGCATGCCCGTGATAAGGAAACGGCCCGGGTCTGTCCCGCCGAAATAAATGCTGCCGGGCGGGATGGACTGGATGATGTCATTGGCATAAAGCGCCGAATATTTCTCGTTCCCTTCGCCGAAAGCGTCCAGGGCACCCCAGATCTCGATCACAGCCGCCCGATTGCCTCCCCAGATCCGTTCACTGGCCGTCCCGGAATCCTGGTATTGCCTGGCGCGACCTTGTAAATCTATGAACGCTTGGTTCAGCGCGGGCCAATCGCCCGCATTGGCCGCCGCAAAAAAGGGCGCGTAATTGAGCATGGCTTCTTTCGTGGACGCATTGGCTTGCGCCTCTTTTTGCGCAATGAAGGATTGCAACTGGGTAGCCACGGCCGGGTCTTTCACATAACTCCAGGAGTTAAATTTCTTTTTGGCGCAGCCGCTGAGGGCCAGGCCGGCGGCGAGGATGATGGAACAGACAAATCTGGCGGTAATTTTCATAAGTTGAATTTGGGTGCTTCCACGAGATAGACACCGGGGGTCGCCGGATTTGTATAAGAAGAATTTCCGGCACGAGTTTAAAATTGAAGCAGAGGCCGAAGGCCTCAACCATCGTAGCCGAGGGCATCGCCCTCGGACTAAGTACCAACCAATTTCCGCGCCCTGAAAGGGCAACCCAAAATGTTTTAACGCCCGCATTGGATTGCCCTTACAGGGCAAATGTAATTGGGAAAACCATATCCGTGGGCGATGCCCACGGCTACTATGGTCCAGGCTTTCAGCCTGAGAGCCGGGCGCACAACCTAAATCAAGGGTTCTAACCCTAAATCAACGGTTGATTTAGGGTAACCGCCCCTTGATTTAGGGCTAGGATTGTATGGG